>JASFTE010000007.1:0-22619 GCA_050114035.1 Armatimonadota bacterium
GGCGACAATGGCGAACACCCACCAGTAGCGACGCACGGCGGCTCCCCCTCCCCGGGACGACGCTGCTCAGAATTCGCCCCACTCGTGCCAGGACATCTTGATGAAGAACGTCACAACGCTCACGGCGGCGAGCACCCACAGGATCGCCGTCAGCACCCGCCGCTGCCCGGGCCGCATCACGCCCAGGTCCTGCACCTCGTAATCGGTCAGGAAGTTGTCCAAGATAGTGGACCAGTGCTCGTACTCCAGGCTGCCCTGGTAGACGGAAGCGGTCTGGAGGCGGTACCAGTCCATGTCGTGGCGCACCTTGTCGATGGCGGTGGTGTCCAGGCGCGGGATCAGTGCGCCGGCGCCCGCCACGTGGCGCTTGTAGCCGTCGAGGATGTCCACGGCGTGTGCGAGGCTCTCGTTCCGCGCCTCGACGGTGGTCTGCCTGGCGGCTCTCCCCATCGCCCGGTCCACTCGGTACTCGACCCACCAGGCGTCGAGCCAGGCGCGCAGCAGGAACATCCCTGCCAACAGGATGAGGCAGGGCGTGAAGGTGCGTCGCAGGTAGTAGTAGGCGTCTTTCGTCGGCATGAGCCCATCCACTGCCACCCGGGCCGCCCGCCAATCGCGGACCTCATTCGACCTCCGCGCCGCGCATCCTTCCGGCGTGACCTCGGGGAATGCTGTGGGATTCCGGGGGGGTGCATCACCGCAACGCTGCCGCAGAGCTACTCGCGGGCCGGAGCGTCCTCGTCGGCGGCTTCCTCGGCCGGGACCGCGGCGGGGCCCTCGTCCTCCGGGGACATCTCCTCCTCGAGCCGCTCGCCCCGGAGGAGCCTGGCGGCCACGTCGGGGAGCTCGGGGTGCTTCTTCTCGGCGAGGGCGAAGACGTCACGCGCCAGCTTCGGGAACCGCTTGTGGACGTGCCTCACAACGTCGCCAAACAGGGCCGGCCACTTCACCGCGATGGCCCCGATGATCTGGGCAAGGACCTTGGGATGCTTGACGAGGACGTCGTCCTGCACGTGTCGCAGGAGGGATGGGTAGTTCTCCCTCAGCAGCCTGGCGATCTCGGGCTGCGGGTCGGGGCTCTCCCTGACGATCTCCCGGATCTCCTCCCACAGCAGTGGGAACATCCTGTCAATGAGGTCTATGACCTCGCGGTGCAACTCCGGCGCGAAGCGCTGCAGGTTCGATAGCGCCTCCATGTGGATCTGCGCCTGGAGTGCCGGGTCTTTCGCGGCCGCGAGCTGATCGAGCTTCTTCGTGGCAAAGCCCCAGAACTGGGGATACTCCTTGTTGATCAGCTCAACTACCGGTCGGGAGAGGTCCGGGTACTTCTTCTGCACGTGGATGTACGTGCGGGCCAGCCACTCGGAACGCGCGTCGGCCAGCAGCTCTGCGGGAGGGGCGTCGGGGTCGGGGGCGGCGGCATCCGCCGGGTCGTCGGCGGAGGCAACAGGCGCGACAACAGACAGGGCCACTGTCAGGGCGGCAGCCATCACGAAGCTCCTGGACCCCGGCGTCACTGCCATGCTGCACGCATCCCCTCTATGAGAAAGGCCAGGCCTGGAGCCTGGCCCTGACGTACTGCTATTGACGCCGCTCTGAGTGACTGACTTCGTGCGTCGGACCGCCCCCGGCGGCGCTGCTCTAGAGCGGCGTCGGGCCAAGTTCGCTCTCCGCGCCCAAGCCAGCGTCGCCTGCCGCCAGCTCGGGCCTACCCTCCTCGATGCCAGGCTGTGACATGATAGCGCCCACAACGATGTCACCGAGGATGAGCGTGGCCAGCCCATCCGGCGGGCCATCATCCACGGTCTCTGGCGGGGGGTCGGGATCCTCCTCGTCCCTGACGCCCGGCGCCGCGGGCGGGCCCGGCACATAAGGTGGCGTGGGTCTGGTGTTGACAGCGGGCGTCGCCGGCGGCGATGGGCGGGCGCGAGCGATGTGGACGGGGGCGGGTTGGTCGGTCTTGTCTGCTGCCGCCGGGACGGCCAGTGATACGTCTGCCACTGTCTCGATGGGGGCAATGGCAATACTCTCCGCGGGCGTCACGGACGGCGTCTGCCTGCCGTGCATCCAGAAGGCAACGGCTCCCAGCAGGACACATGCGGTCACCGCGGCGGCGGCGAAGGCGGGCTGCCAGGCGATGACCCATTCGCGGGCGCCCTGGCGCGACTGCACGGCCTCGCGCCTGACGGCGGCGATGACGGCGCGCTTGAACTCTGGCGCCGGGCGCATGCGGGGCATGGCGCGGAGTGCGCCGAGGGCGTCGTCGAGCTCTCTGGCCTCGCGGCCACATTCGGTGCAGTCAGCCAGGTGTGTCTCGATCCCCTGGACCACCCGCGCAGGAAGGCCCCCGTCCTCATACAGCGGCAGCAGCTTCTTCACTTTCCGACAGCGCATTGGTTGCCTCCTGGTGGCCAGCTACTCGGCCCCCGGGGAGTCGGGGCCTCCCATGGTATCCAGCGGCCCGTCAAGGCTGTATTGCTGATACTTCGACTTGAAGGCGGCACGCGCCCGCGACAGGCGCGACTTCAGCGTTCCCAGGGAGCAGGCCATGGCCTGCGCCGCTTCCTCGTAGCTCAGCCCCTCGATGTCTACCATGATAAGCACGGCGCGATGGTGGGGCGAGAGCAGATCCAGCACGCTGTGCACGAGCCGCTGCAGCTCATTCTGCTCGGCGACCGCGTGCGGCATGTCGGAGTAGTCCGGGATGAGCCGCTCGACTTCACCATTCTCCGTCTGCACCATCTCATCCAGAGACGATGCCTCGACGCGCTTGCGCCTTTGGCGGCGGCGCAGCTCGTTGATGCACACGTTCACGGCGATGCGACACAGCCACGTACGGAAGCTGGCGGCATCGCGATACTGGAACTTGCCGATGGCCTGGAAGGCCCGGACGAATACCTCCTGCCCGAGGTCCTGGAGGTCCTCGCCGCCGCCGCACATACGGTAGATGATGCCGAAAATCGTGTTCTGATGGTCGTCGATGAGCTGGGCGAAGGCGTCAACGTCGCCGCTCTGCGCCTTCCTGACGAGGGCGCCCGCGCGCGACTGAACGCATTCCGCGCCCATGACGGCCGGGCGGGCGAGCTGTCCCGCAAGTGCGCCTTCCCCGGAGGCAAACAGCCTCCGACCCGGACGGACAACTACTGCCGTCTGCATGGTAGCTCGGTTCAACGAACAGCCCATTCCGCGAATTGTTCCGCCGTCTTGCGTGCGTTTCTGCGGCCCAGCCGACACATGCGGCGCTCCTGCGCCTTCAGACGCCGGTTTCGGCGGTTCCGCGTCGGAGCTGACTCTATATTGTCCAGTATACACGGCGTCCCTCCTGACGGTCAAACAGGTACGGGACCGTGCGGCCAGTCCCGACGCATGCGCACCCTCCCGATGGCCCGCGACAAGGCAGGCGCTCCCATCGGTATTGACGCATGGCGGAGGCGATTCGTTGCAGGCGTGATGGGAAGGGGGGCAAGGAGGGCGCGTCGAACAGCCTTGGCTGCGCACACGGGGCCGCTGTGCATCGGCTCGCACGCAAGTGCGTGAAACGTGCGGGCGGGCCCGGTCGTCAAAGGGTGGGAAGAGCGGAGCTCGGAGGATGAAGACGCTCGACAGATACGTGCTCAGGGAGATGCTGGGGCCGCTCGTGGTTGCCCTTGCCGGGTTTGTCATCCTGCTGGTCGGGCACATGCTGTGGACCATGGTGGAGGGGATCGTGGAGAAGCGGGTGCCGCTCAGCACGGTCGTGCGGCTGGCGCTCTTCCATGTGCCGTGGGCCGTGACGTGGTCGCTGCCTGCCTCGACGCTGTTTGCGTGCGCCCTGGCGATCAACCGCCTGGCCGGGGACGGGGAGCTGGCAGCGATGCGGACGAGCGGCATACGGCTGCCGCGCATTCTGGCGCCCACTTTCGTCTTTGGCCTTGCGGCGAGCATCGTGTGCTTCGCGGTGGACGAGTTCGCCGTCCCGTGGGCCAACACGGCATCGGGCAACCTGGCGAGGAACATTGACCTGGGCAAAGGCGCGTTCGAGTTAGCGCGGCAACGGTTCCTGAAGGCGACGCCGACGGATCTGATCTACGCGCTCGAGGTAGGAGAGGAGGGGGCTGAGGGCTTCCTGGCCTTTCACACCGTCCCGGACGGTCCGCCCTGGATCACGCTGGCGGACACGGCAACGCTGCGGGACGGCATACTCCAGATCCACGAACCGACGATCTACATCGTGACGCCCACTGGCCAGTTCCACGTGGCGGCGGCGGATCGCATTGACGTGGACGTCCGGGAGGCCATCGCGCAGGCCTGGAGCAGCCGGATCGGGATTCAGGACATGGGGGTACGGGAGCTGCTTGGGGAGATGCAGAGGGTGCGTGACCAGGACGCCCGGGTATTGGGCAGGTACCGACTGCAGGTACACTGGGCGCTGGCGCTTCCGCTGGCGTGTCTGGTCTTCGCGGTCCTGGGCGGCCCGATGACGCTGCGGTTCGCTCGGGGCGGCAGCCTGACGGGGGCGCTGCTGGCGCTTGCGGTCATGTGCGTGTACTACCTGCTGAAGCTGTGGAGCGACATGTTGGGCAACACGGGGGCGCTGCCGCCGGCGGTGGCGGCGTGGTGGCAGACCGTGCTCTTCGGAGGCATTGGCGTCTGGCTGCTCCTGAGGGCACGATAGCCCGGCCGCCGATATGCAACCATTGACCGCTGCAGCACCGCAAGCTACCCAATGGCGCTGAGGTCACGAGCACCATACGCACTCCCAGCCGCCTGCACCGGGCGATCGAAGGCCGATGGGCAGTGGCTGCCATTGGCCCTGGTGCTGCTGCTGGGCGTCTCCGCCACGGGCCGTGTCGCCGGCGAGGAGCGGGTCGAGCCGCCTCAGACATCTCCCTCCGCTCCGGGCGTCCCCTCCACGCCACCTCCAGCCGAGGAGCCGTCTGCGGAGCCGGGCCCGGGCGAAGTCAAGCCATCGGTCCCGGCAGTGGCCGAGGAGGACAGGATCGACATTCTCAATATCGATTACCTCAAGCTCGATGATGAACAGAACATCCTGCTCGGCGAGGGCAACATTCAGGTGATAGTGCGCGAGCCTGTGACGGAGGAGGGCGTCACCCGCTACGAGGAGGTGAAGGTGAGCGCCGACGGGGTGTTCATCGACTGGGACGCGGACCTGGCGATATTCAAGGGCAACGTGCGCATCGAGCGCGAGCACGTGGTGGTGACGCAGGACGAGCTGCGGGTGGACCTGGGAACGAAGGCGGCCGACGCCGAGGGCAACATCCATGCGGCCCTGGCGACCGAGCTGTTCGCGGGCCCGTGGCCGGTGGAGCCCCTCTTCGTCGGCGGCGACGCTGCGCACGTGGAGCCGGAGGCGAACTTCGTGCAGGCGCAGCAGGGGTCGCTGACGAGCTGCGACCTGAGCAAGCCGCACTACTTCTTCCTGTCGCCCCAGGTGGACGTGACTCCGGGCAGGCAGGTGAGGCTGAGGCGACCCAGGCTGCGCATCCTGGGGCACACGATCTTGCGGTACCCGGGGAGCCTGACGATCCCCCTGAACCGGCAGCGCTCGTCCGTCATCCCGGCCTTCGGGCAGAACCGCACCGAGGGGATTTTCCTACGCATGGCCTTCCCGTACACGAGCGGCAAGGAGGCCTCTGGAGCGTTCCGCCTCAACCTCACGGAGCGCCGCGGCCTCGGCATCGGCGGCGAGCACTTCGTCTACGCCCGGCGGCACGGCGGCGAGGTGTTCGTGCTCTGGGAGCCGCAGGAGGGGAGCTTCACGAGTCGCGGGCGGCACACATACGCGTTCTCCCCCACCTTCACTACCGATGCGAACGCGAGCTTCCAGAGCAACAGCGGCTTCGCCCGCGGCTCCACGGAGTCCTCCGACATGGGGCTCATCCTGCGCAAACGCAGCAGCGACCTGGGGTCCACGTCCGAGCTGGCCATTCGGCGCAACGAGACCACGAGCAGCTTCAGCAGCTCGCGGCGCTCCACAGTGCAGCTTCGGGACAATCGACGCTACGGGCGCTGGCTGCGCAGCAACGTGCTGCTGAACTTCCGCGAGACGGGCGTGACCGGCCGGGCGGACGATCTGGAGCTGAGCAGTCAACTCGAGCTCAGCCGGCAGAATCCCAACCGCCCGTTCGACTGGCGCCTGCAGGCCGAGCGGCGGTTCGACCTGGACGGCGACAGCTTCACTCTCGACGACAATCTCTCCATCCTCGAGCGCTCGCCCGTGCTGACGCTGCACACCGACACCAGACGCCTCAGCGCGCACTCGTTCCGCGATCTCCTGGTGGAGAGCGAGCTGAGCGTCGGGCAGTTCCGGCAGCGGCCGACCGGGGGGGACATCTTCCGCACGTTCCTTGGTTTCGGGCTGAGACCCCGGGTGCTCAAGCTCAGCGGGAGCAGCCAGATCCGGTCCACCGCGCGGTTCCGCCAGGGGTTCTATAGCGACGGGACGGCACAGTATGTTCTGGGCACGCACATCGGCCTGGAGAATCGCTACGGCCGCCACTGGGAGAGCGAGATCAGTTACGACATGACCGATCCGCACGGCTTCTCGCCGCTGCGCTTCGACGCCGTGGGCATCCGGAGCGCGGCGCGCTGGGGGCTGACGCGTCGGGCGGGGGGCTTCAGCGGATCACTGGTGCAGCTCACCGGCGGCTTCGACTTCGAGCGCGACCGGCATTACGACATGCTCCTGCGGAGTCGCCTCCCTCTGGCGCGCGGCACGCTGCTGCAGCTCTCCAGCGGCTACAGCCTCGAGCGGGACAGCTTCCGGCCGCTGCTGATGGAGCTGGAGCGGGTGCGGCCCGAGGGCATCGGGTTCGGCATAAGCACGCGCTACGACCTGGACCGGCAGCAGCTCGGGCGCGTGCGCGGCACGCTCGATTGGCCGCTGAAGAAATGGCGCCTGGAGCTGCTCGCCGGCTACAACGGCATCCGCCAGGAGCTGGACTTCGCGGATGTGCGGGTGACGCGCGATCTGCACTGCTGGACGGCGACGCTCACCTACAGCAAGCAGCAGCGCTCCGTGATGCTCAACGTGGGGATCAAGGCCTTCCCGGTCGCCACGCCGCGGCTGGGACAGGGCGTCCGGGGGCAGGGGTTCGGCCTGGACCAGGGGGCGCTGTACTAGCGGCGCCGGGCACTCGCCCGGCCATGGGCCGGTGCACGGTAGCCCAGCCCACAGTCCCGGATGCGGCGCGTGCGGTATCAATGACGCCGTCGCGCGCAGGAACGGGCCGGTTCACGGCGAAGCTACGCCGGCACAGACGCTTGACCTCCGCAGTGGGCCCGCGACCCGTTCACCTCGGGAGGGATTGCAGTCCCGTGACAGTCGAAGCCGGCCATATGGGTGTTGATGTCGGCTCCGTGAGCGTCAACATCGTCCTCATCGACCTCGACGGCGAGGTCGTCTACGAGCGGTACGTGCGGCACAAGGGCCGCCCGATGCAGGAGGCGGCCGGGGCCATACGTGAGGCGCTCGCGGAGTCCGGCGTCCAGAGGGTCCTGAGCCTCGCCACCACGGGCTCGGGCGGCAGGCCGGTGGCCGATGCGCTCGGCGGCACGCAGGTGAATGAGGTCATCGCCCAGGCGGAGGCGACGGGACGCCTTGTGCCTGAGGTCCGGACCGTCATAGAGATCGGCGGCGAGGATTCGAAGCTCATCTTCCTCAAGCTGGGCTCCGGCGGCACGGTGATCGCCGACTTCGCCATGAACACCATGTGCGCCGCGGGCACGGGCTCGTTCCTCGATCAGCAGGCGAGCCGGCTGGGGCTGTCCATTGAGGAGTTCGGGCAGTTGGCGCTCACGTCGGCATCGCCCCCGCGCGTTGCGGGTCGCTGCAGCGTGTTCGCCAAGAGCGACATGATCCACCTGCAGCAGAAGGCGACGCCGACTCAGGACATCGTCGCGGGGCTGTGCTTCGCGCTGGTGCGGAACTTCAAGAGCACCGTCGGCTCCGCGGCGGAGCTGGAGCCGCCGATATCGTTCCAGGGCGGGGTGGCCGCGAACGAGGGCATCATCCGCGCGATGCGCGACGTGCTTGCCCTCTCGGAGGACGAGCTCATGGTCCCCGAGCACTTCGCCTCCATGGGGGCCATCGGGGCCGTCTATCGCGCCATGGAGGAGGCCAGCGAGGAGCCGAACTTCGATGGGCTCGCCGCGCTGGCAGGCGAGGCCCCCGAGAGGGCCGGGCCGGCGCTCCAGCCGCTCAAGCTGGAGCAGTCGTGCATCAAGGAGAGCCGCGTGTACGTGCCTCCTGAACTGGAGGAGAAGATCCCGGCGTACCTGGGCGTGGACGTGGGCTCGCTGAGCACGAACGTGGTGGTGCTCGATGCCCAGAAGCGGGTGCTGGCGAAGCGCTACCTGCCGACGGCGGGGAGGCCGCTCGAGGCGGTGGGCCGCGGGTTGCTGGAGGTGGGCGAGGAGGTCGGGGAGCGGGTGGAGATACTCGGCGCGTGCACGACGGGCTCGGGCCGCTATCTCACCGGCGACTTCATCGGCGCGGATGTGGTGAGGAACGAGATCACGGCGCAGGCGCGGGCGGCCATCGAGATCGACCCAACAGTGGACACCATCTTCGAGATCGGCGGACAGGACTCGAAGTACATCAGCCTGGACAGCCGCGCCGTGGTGGACTTCGAGATGAACAAGGTGTGCGCGGCGGGGACCGGCTCTTTCCTCGAGGAGCAGGCCGAGAAGCTGGGGATCAACATCGCCGAGGAGTTCGGCGAACTGGCGCTCTCGTCGCAGGCGCCGGTGAGCCTCGGCGAGCGCTGCACCGTGTTCATGGAGTCCGAGCTCGTGAAGCACCAGCAGGCCGGCGCGCCGCGCGACGACCTGGTCGCGGGGCTGGCGTACTCCATCGTCTACAACTACCTGAACCGCGTGGTGGCGCGCAAGCGCGTCGGGGACAACATCTTCTTCCAGGGCGGCGTGGCGTTCAACCGGGGCGTCGTGGCGGCCTTCGAGCAGGTCACGGGCAAGCCCATCACCGTGCCCGAGCACCACGAGGTGACCGGCGCCATTGGTTGCGCGCTCATCGCCATGGAGCAGGCGCCGGAGGGCGAGAGCGCCTTCAAGGGCTTCGACCGCTCGGACGTGGAGTACCGGATCACCTCCTTCGAGTGCCGCGACTGTCCGAACCGGTGCGAGATCAACCGGGTGAAGATCGAGCGCGAGAAGGCGCTCTACTACGGCAGCCGGTGCGAGAAGTTCGACGTGGACCGGCAGCAGGCGGACGACGGGGAGATACCGGATCTGTTCAAGGAGCGAGAGCAGATGCTCCTCGGCTCTGCCCCATCCGGTGGCACCACCCCGGGTGGCACGGGTAGCTCGCTACCCGTGGCCTCTGATGACCGCACCACAGCCCCCAAGATCGGCATGCCCCGCGCCCTCCTTCACCACGAGCTCTTCCCGCTCTGGCGCGCCGCGTTCGAGGAGCTCGGCTGCGACATCGTGCTCTCGGACCCGACGAACAAGCGCATCATCCACCAGGGGGCCGAGCAGTCCGTGGCCGAGACGTGCTTCCCGATGAAGGTGGGCCTCGGGCACGTGCTGGACCTGGTGGACAGGGACATCGACTTCATCTTCCTGCCCAGCGTCATCAACTTCCCGCTCCGCGACGAGCGTCTGACGGACAGCTTCGTGTGCCCCTACGTGCAGAGCTTCTGCTACACGGTGCAGTCGTCCGTGGACTTCAGCGCGCACGGGGTCGAGGTGCTCGCGCCGGTCATGTACCTGCAGCACGGGACGGACCACCTGGTGGACGCCCTCGGGCCCATGGCCGAGCGCCTCGGCAAAGGGCGCGGCGACCTGCGGCGCGCCGTGGCGGCGGGACAGGCGGCGCTGGAGGGATTCGAGCAGGCCGCCCTCCGGCGAGGCCAACAGGTGCTCGCCCGGCTCACTGACGACGAGCGCGTGATCGTGATCGTGAGCCGCCCGTACAACGGCTGCGACGCCGGGGCGAACCTGGACATCCCGCGCAAGCTGCGGAACATGGGCGTCCTGGCGATGCCGCTGGACTTCCTGCCCGTCGAGCAGGTGGAGCTGCCCGACTCGTGGGAGAACATGTACTGGCACTACGGCGCGCGCATCATCGCCGCCAGCGAGCTTATCGCGGAGGACGACCGGCTGCATGCGATATACCTCACGAACTTCGGCTGCGGCCCGGATTCGTTCCTGCACAAGTACTTCCGCGAGCGTCTGGGAAGCAAGCCGTGCCTGGTCATCGAGGTGGACGAGCACAGCGCGGACGCGGGGATGATCACCCGCTGCGAGGCGTTCCTGGACAGCCTCGAGGCCACCAGGGAGCGGGAGTTCGCCGCGGGGCGCGTCTTTGAGCCCCTCTCAATCAACACCTCATCGCGCCGCACGGTGATGATCCCGAACATGAGCGCGCACGCCTTCGCCCTGGCGGCCGCCTTCGAGTGCTCCGGCATGCCGGCTGAGGTGCTCCCGGAGCCCGACGAGGAGACGCTGCTCTGGGGCAGGCAGTACACCTCCGGCAAAGAGTGCTTCCCCTGCATCGTCACCACCGGGGACATGGTGAAGTTCACTAAGCGGCCCGAGTTCGACCGGGACAGGCACGCGTTCTTCATGGGCGGCTCTGGCGGCCCGTGCCGCTTCGGGCAGTACAACGCCCTGCAGCGCATGGTGCTCGACGAGATCGGGTACGACGACGTCCCGCTCTACGCGCCCAACCAGGCGAGCAGCTTCTACAACGACATCGGCATCATCGGGCGCAAGTTCCTGCGGCAGGCCTGGCGCGGCATCGTCGCCGTGGACATGATAGAGAAGGCCATCCGCGAGATGCAGCCGTACGAGGTCGAGCCGGGAGCCGCGGCGCGGGCGCACGAGACGAGTCTGGCGGAGATCTGTGACGCGATCCGCAGCGACGACGACCTCGAGGCGGCCGTGCAGCGGGCCGCCGACCGGTTCGCCGCCGTCGAGGTGGATCGGACCGAGCCGCGCCCCATCATCGGTCTCGTGGGCGAGTTCTACGTTCGGGCGAACCGGTTCAGCAATCAGGACGTGATCGCCAAGATCGAGGCGCTGGGCGGCGAGGTGTGGATGGCGCCGATATTCGAGTGGTTCCTGTACCGCAACTTCCGGCGGGGGATGCGCTGGCGGCTCTCAGGGGAGCACGGGCAGCGCGCGAAGAACTGGCTGCGGGACCACTTCCAGAAGCGCGACGAGCACGCGCTCGCCGCGCCGTTCCACGATCTTCTGCGCAACGCCACCGAGCCGTCGTCCGTCGAGGTGCTCGACTATGCCGCGCCGTACCTGCACTACAGCTTCGAGGGCGAGGCCATCATGACGGTGGGCAAGGCCGTGGACTTCGTGCGCAAGGGCCTCTCCGGCGTCATCGCCGTCATGCCGTTCACGTGCATGCCGGGGACGATCTCGGAGGCGCTCCTGAAGCGCGTGCGTGAGCAAGAGGGCGGCTTCCCGTTCCTCAATATGGTCTACGACGGCCTGGAGCAGTCCACCGCCGAGACGCGCATCGAGGCGTTCATGCACCAGGCGAGGGCGTACATGGAGTCCAGGCGCCAGCCTGTCCCCCATTAGCGTACTGCCTGCACTCACCAGTACTTCGCCAGACCCCGATCCAGCAAGAACGCCAACAGGATCATCAGCCCCACGATCACGGCCAGGCCGACCGCGAACGCGATGATTCCCACCGGCACGCGCAGCAGGCGGCCACACGGCGTGTCCCACCCCTTTAGCCGGTGGAAGACCTGTCCCAGCAGGACTACCCCGAGGATGAAGCTCCCCGTGAGGCCGGCGAGGAACAGGATGAGGACTGCCAGTATCTTCACGGAGCCCGTGATACTCGCCAGGTGCATATCAACCGGCCATCGCCGCGTGTGCAGGAGCCAGGGCTGCGAGTCCCATCGGCCGTTCGTATGACTCATTGGACACGGGCGTCCCCTTCTCCTGCCGCCCGCAAGCGGGCAAAGCGCGAACCTTCGCACGGTATCGGGTGTCAAAGGAGCGAGACGGCCGGGGATCTCCGACGGCCCGGGCACGCCTTTTCGCGCCCGGGCGCTCAGGGGGAGGCGTATGCGCGCCGAGAGTCGCTTCCGCGTCCATTCTATCACACTTGCCGCGATCGTATGCGCTGCATCGCTTCTCGCTCCGCCGCTGCGCGCGCGGCCCGGCGGGGAGAAGAACGCGACCACCATGGCCTCCGGCTCCCATCTCATGCCCGGTGAGCTGCGGCGCTTCAACAACGTCCAGCGCTCCGCCGACGCGGCCTTCAGGCGCGGCCGCATGGCCGAGGCTGAGGACTCATACCGCGAGATGCTCGCCATGGATCGGGAATCGGCCTATGCGCAGCGCCGCATCGCGGACTGCCTCCTGAACCAGGAGCAGTACGAGCAGGCGATCGCCGCCTACGAGAAGCTGCCCGGGATGCCCGCGAGCCGGGCGGACAACGAGGCACACACGGCCGTCGCGCCCGAGCTCATCGAGCTGGCGAAGCAACTGCGGGAGAGGGCGGCTCCGCTGCGCACGCAGGTCTCGGACGAGGAGAAGCTCGCCTTCAGTAAGCAGGCGCTGCACGAGGCGCAGATCCACGCCGAGCTGCACGACTACGGCGCGGCCCTGCGCGCGGCGGCGTATGCCGAGTCCGTGGGTCGAGAGGTGGGCGCGCCGGTCTCGGGCGATGAGTACAACGAGCTGGTCGTGGAGGCGGTGCAGTATCACCTGGACGCGGAGAACTACGCGGCGGCGGGCGCGCTCTTCGAGGTCGCCGACTACCTGGGGATCCACAGCCGCGAGCGGGCGGAGCTGGAGACGCAGTTCGCGAAGCTGACGAAGGGCGAGGTGCAGAAGATCAAGGCGGCCGCCGGCCCGTACCTGACGGCGCTGGATCAGGAAGTGCAGCAGCGCAAGGCGGAGGACGCCAGGCGAGACGCCGACCGGCGCAGGAGCAGGCTGACCAAGATCACCAGCGCCTTCACGGGACTCCTCTCGGAGCTCGTCCCGCTGGTCGGCTCGCACCGGGCCCGCCTCGCGGCAGCGCCCGCAACGCCGGCGGACAAGGCAGGGAAGTACGTGCATCGGGCGAGTCGGCGGATCGACTACGGCAAGGTCGTGAAGCTCAAGCCTCAGGATCAGGTGCTCTACAGCATCGCCCCGCTCACCTTCTACCAGACGCCGGGCGAGTGGAAGGCGTGGGCGGCGCTCCACGCATACCCGCCGCGGGAGCCGACGTTGCCGAAGGCCTCTGCCAAGGGCCCGTTCATCGTCGCCCGCGAGCAGGACAAGCGCGGGGTGGGTTGGTACTACTTCCTGCTGGCCGACGAGTCGGACAAGGAGGCGCAAATCCTCGGGCGATACGCCACGCCGACGGACGCCGAGAAGGCCCTCGAGTACTACATCGCCAACGACCGCAACGCGTTGACGGGGACGATCAGCCATGATTAGAGGGAATACCCAGCGCCGGATCCCGGGCTTCGGCTTCGCGGCCCTACTGGTGGTGGCCTGCGCGGGGCCCGCTGTGGCCCGTGTGCCGGCGGAGGGCTGCTACTTCGAGGCCCTGCGGCAGTTGGAGGTCGGCAAGACGAAGCAGGCACTCCGGTGGCTGCGGCGCGCCATCGTCGCCCCCCAGGTGAGCATGGCCAGGGGCGCATACCGGCACATCGCCCACCGCCGCGAGCTCGTGCAGCTCCTGATCAACGAGGGCGTCTCCGGGGCCGATCCGAGCTTCAACATCGAGAAGTTCCATCAGGCTCTCGTGGCGCGCGCGCACACGCGTATCGCCGAGATACTCATGCAGCAAGGGGAGTTCGAGGAGGCGGCTCGGGAGCTGGAGCGCGGCAAGCTCGCCGATCCGGACTACCCGATGGCGGCCTGTCGCCTGGCGCAGGCGCACCTGGCGCTGGGCGATCCGGCGGCGGCGATCAAAGAGGCCAAGGCGGCGTGGCTCACCAGCCCGCTGTACACCGAGTACCGGCGCACGTACGCAACGGCCGTGGCGCGCAGCGCCGCCAAGCTCTACACGCACGGCGAGACGGGCAAGGCGAGGCTGTCGTTCGAATTCGCGCTCCAGATCGACCCGCTCAACCCGGAGACGCTGTCGGACTACGGCTGGCTGCTGTTCAGCGGCGAGGAGGAGCTGCCCTTCCGTGTGAGCGAGTCCGCGGAGAAGGCAATCCGGAAGTACACGCGGTCCCAGGCGCTCTACATGATGCAGCAGGCGACAGTGCTGGCCCCCGGCGTGGCCGGCTATCACCTGCAGCTCGGTCGCGCCTACCAGCTCCTGGGTGAGCGCGACAAGGCCATCGCGAGCCACCGGCGCGCGGCGGAGGCCGAGCCGGCCAATCCGGATGCGCGACTGGCGGCTGCTCGGGCGACGCTTGCCGACGGCGACAGCGCCGCCGCCCTGGAGCACCTGCGCGAGGCGCGCCGGCGCCGGCCCGACGACGTCGCGGTGCACACGGAGCTGGCGGCGGCATATCGCCGGCAGGGAGACGCGACACGAGCCACGCGGAGCGCCGAGGATGCGCTGGACCTGGATGCCAGCAACGCCCGAGCGCACTACGAGCTGGCACTGAGCCATCTGGCGCGCGGGCAGGAGAGCCTGGCGATCCTGCAGCTTGAGCGCGCACGCGCCCTGGCACCCAACAAGCGCGTCGGGCTGCAAGCCCGCAGCAGGCTCGCGCAGCTCGGCGCAACGTAGAGTCAGGCCCGTAGTGCCCGGCGGGCGGCTGGATCCCCGCATCTTCCTCATTCACTCGTGTAGACTAAGGCCCCCGAGACAAAACGCAGGCCGCGTGAGCGGGGAGGTACGGCGAGGCCGGTGGCGAACCGACAACCGGGAGCCGTTGAGCACACGCGGCGTGATGCCGACTCGTGCCGCCACCCGTGGGCTCCGCAGGGAGACATGCGGGAGGGTGGCGCGGAGGGGCACTGCATGGACACGGACATATCGCCAATCCTGGATGCGTGGGAGTACGACTCCGGTCAGGTGGTCGTGCGGCAGATCACGGGGGTCGACGGCAAGCCCAAGCTCCAGCTACGCCTCGACCTGGGAGTGCTTCAGATGGAGCTGGATGGCCGCCCCGACGGCCAGCGCCCGCATGGCGAGGAATCCCTGCTCGAGTACTACGTGGCGCAGCTCCAGGAGCACAGCGCGAAGTACGGCACAGACGCCGGATTCACGCTGAGCCCGGACGACTGTTACGATCTGCAGGAGGAGGCGCTGCAGTACTACCACAGGTACGTCTCGCTACTGGCCGTCGGCGACTACGCGCGCGCCGAGCGGGACACGGCGCGCAACTTGCGGGTCTTCGACCTCGTGTTCAAGCACGCCAAGCATCAGTCCGACAAGTACGTCCTCGAGCGTTCCCGGCCGTACGTCATCCTGATGAACACACGTGCCCGGGCCTTGGCCAGTCTCGAGGAGGGCAACCGGAACCGAGCGATCAGGCGCATCCGGCAAGGTATGGAGCTCATCAAGCAGTCCTTCGGCGATTGCGATGAGGGGAAGCCGGAGGATAGGAGCGCCGAGCTGGCTTTCCTGGGGGCGTGGCTGCGGGACGTCAAGGAGCGCCACCCGCCGGGCCCCGAGGAGCAGCTGCGCGAGGAGCTGCAGTGGGCCGTTGATGTCGAGGACTACCAGCGGGCGGCACAGATACGCAATGAGATCCGCAAGCTGGAGACGCCGGAAGACTAGCCCCCACGCCCCGCGGCCGACTCACTGGATGCTGTGCCGGGGCCCGTTCCGCGCCGCCCCCTGCGGGGCATTTGCGTGACCGCGTAGCGCGCCCACTCCTGCTCGAAGCCAGACTGCGATACGCCGACGTTGCGCACGAACGCCTCGTCGTACGTTGCGCCGCGTCGCAGATCGCGCAAGATGCCGAGCACTCTCTCCCTGCCCCAGCGTGCGAGCAGAAACTCTACCATCCCCCGGGCCTGCGCGTAGGCGTAGCGCGCCATGTTTCCCGGCAGTCGCGACCACGCGCCACTGAGCTCACCGATGGGGAAGAAGGCGCCGCGACGCCTGCGGTACAGCTCAGCGGTGAGGAGCGCGTGGTCGGCGAAGGAGCCCTCCATGATTACGGCGATGCCCTCGTCGAGCCAGACCGGGACGCGTGCGTCGCGGGCGAACTGGTGGACCGCCGCGTGCCCGTACTCATGGGCGATGCTCTTGGCCACGCCGGCGTGACTGTACGTCAAGATGCCGTCAATGCCGGAGGTCCCCCCGGACCATTCCGGCACGGTCGTCTCCCCTCGCCAGTGGCGGAATGCCTGGTACTCCTGCCTGGTGGGGAAGATCGAGACGCTCACGGGCTCCATGGGAAAGCCGAACACGGTGACGGCCTCGCGGTGCGCTTCCTCGAGAGCGGCCATGGCATCAGTGAGCGTGGGCTCCACGGCGTGGTGGCGCACGAGAGCGTAGTCAGATACCAGGAACTCCGGCGGCTTCCGCGCACTGACAGGGGCGCGGTCCTGCTGCGCCAGGCGCCCGCCCTCAACGGCCAGCTCCGCCGCGCGCTGTGCATTGAGGCGTTCGTTCCACTCTCGCAACTGCTGCTCCCGCCGCAGCGCCTGCACGGCCCGTTCCCACCTGCCGCCGGTGTTGACGGACGGGTCGAGGGCTCTGGCCTTCTCGTACTCCTCGACGGCGAGCCGGTGCCACCCCGCATCCAACAGCAGATCCGCCAGCCCGACGTGCTCGTCCGCGTCCCCGAACGCCGCCCGCACGCGCACGGCCTGCGCGCGAAGCTGCTGCTCGCTCTCGGCGCGCTCGGGCGCCCCGTGCCACACATCTTGCACAGCGCCCCAGTGCTCGCCTTGCCTGGGGAGGAAGATGTGCAGGGCGCCCGGCTCTTTCGCAGCGTGGCGCTGGTCCAGCACGTCCGCAATCGCATCCAGCGCCCCAGTCCCCATCCCGACTGTGCCCGTGGCGCCCAAGTCGCCCGCCCACACGAGGTGGCGCACGGGCCACCAGATGCCCGCGCGCATGCGGAGGACCATGTGCACGATGGTGTTCTCGGGCAGCGCGCCGGCGGAGGCGAGCAGACGCGCCATGCCGCGCTCGGCGTCCGGGCGCTGCCATTCGGCTGGAGCGAGGAGCCACTGCGTGCCGTGCTTCTCGAGCGGCGTATCGACCGTCTCAGCGTAGACCAAGTACCGTGGGCCGTCTGGCTGCTGGGCGATGTGCCCGGTGACCGTGCAGACGCAGCGCACCAAGGCGCGGGCGCCGGCCACGCCACGCAGGAGAACTTCCACCTCGGCATCGAGTCCGTCGTAGGCAGCGAAGACGTTGCTCCAGCGGCGCCACAGCTGATCCGCGCCTCTGGATCCCTCGCCGGCGTACAACTGACCGATCGCTCGGGCGTCCTGCGCTTCGATCGCCTGGGCCAACCGTTGCAGGGCTGCGTCCACATCGTCCGCGGCCGCGCAGCGGCCGGGCCACACGCTCAGCGCCAGGCCCACGGCCACGCGTGTGAGCATCGCTGCACATGTGCTGGTGGATCTCATCGTCTGGTCACCCATACCTTCGCCGACGACGTGCACGTGTCCTTGCCGCCGATCAAGTCTGCCCACCACGACGCAGGTTTTTCCTTGCGTCGAGGCCGGGCATGCGGCTGTGCTGAAGTATCGGTAGTGAAGTGTGTAAAAAAAAGTAAAGAATTTCAGGGCTGATCTTGCAAAATGCTAGAACAATTGGTATACTCTGCCGCGTAGTCTGCTGTGAAGACAGCACCGAAGTGGCCGACGACGTCTTTGGGCAACACCATGGCACCGGACGCGGCCGAGCCAGATACAGATCGTCCACACAGACGCAGCAGCAGACACCCTCGGGCTCCTCGTCGCTGCCGCCTTGAGTCAGAAGGCGCGGCATCGGCGGAGCAATATGTCGTCCATCCTCCAAGCCCAGGAGGTGAGCCTTCGTGGCCAAGGCGAGAAAGAAGAAGGCCGCCAAGAAGAAGGTCGCACGCAAGAAGAAAGTCGCAAAGAAGAAGAAGGCCGTGAAGAAGAAGAAGGTCGCACGCAAGAAGAAGCCGGCACGCAAGAAGAAAGCTGCTAAGAAGAAGAAGGCAGCCAAGAAGAAGCCGGCGCGCAAGAAGAAAGCTGCTAAGAAGAAGGCAGCGAAGAAGAGGCGGCGCCGGTAGGATCGCCTGACAGCACGGCTGACCGTGTCGCAGCCCGAGGGGCGCACGAGACCCTTTGTGCGTCCCTGTCTCTTCTCAGCCCGCACTTTGCGCCCGCGGCCCCCCTGGCGGGGTCCTCCCTCGTCGTCGCTGGTTATCGCTGACCCGGCCCTTGCGGGGCACGGACGTGCGTAGGCGGACCACGGAGGCAACGGTCCACGCTGAGGGGCTGACGAGGTGGACCGCGGCCAGGGACGTCGAATCGATCACGGCACCCGGGCTACTTCTCGTACAGTGAGTACGGCACGTCCCCGGGCGGCGATCCCGACGGGGTCAGCAATGGGACAACCAGGCCACCGTCTTCGTAGGAGATGCGCGCGCGCGCGATGATGAGCCCGTTGTCGTATGTCCAGAAGCCCACTCGGCCGCCGGGGAGCGACTCCGGGTCCTCGTACTCCAGGGCAAGCTCATCATCGATGAAGAGCCGCAGCCTACTCCCGCGCTTCTCGACGCGTATGTGGAACCAGTGCCGCTGGAAGTCCTCCACGTTCATGCTCACGGGGTTGTCGAACTTGAACTTGCTGCTCCTGGCAACGACGTCGTCCTTGCGCAGAATGGCACTCGCCTTGTTCCCGAAGCCGGCGAAGATGAAGCTGTAGCCGCTGTCAATGCGCTGCCCATCGCCGCAGATGGTGCAGTTGATGTCGCTGGCGTGGCTGTAGCCGGGCTCCTCCGGCAGGTCCATCTGGATGGCGGCGTAGAACTCCAGCGTCATGTCGCCCTCGAAGACCCGCTTGCTCCAGAGCAGCGGCACCTTGTGGCCCACGCCGCCGAACCAGGCCCACCCCCGGTAGCATGGCCAGCGGTCCATGGTGTGCCACGTGCCGTTCTGGACGGCCCAGTCCGTCGGGGCTTCGGTGAATGTGTAGTCCAGGAGCTGCTGGGAGAACACGTAGGCATCGTCCAGATCGACCCGGATGCCCTTGGCCGCGACGCCGCCCCGAATGCCCACCAGCGGCTCGGGGTCGCTGAATTGCACGACGCACCCCCCGCCCACCTCGCCGAGCACCTGCCCACCGCGCTGGCTCAGAGCCACCTCCACGCTGCCCTTCCGGTCGCCCAGGTCCATCGTGTGCGTGGCCACCGTGTCCCGCTGCCGCTTGAGGCTGAGCGTGACGTTGGATGAACCCTTCTCCGCCGCGACGCTGAGCCGGTATCCGCTCTCAAGGGATTTGCCGTCGGCCCGAAGCAGGGCGGCGATGGTGCCGGTGCTCTTCGCCTGGCGGGGTATCCGGAAGACGACTGAGGATGGCCCGTACAGGTCCGCCCGGTTCCAGAACACGTGGTCGTCCTTGATCCACGCTCCGGCCGGGCTCGCCCATCCGGACATGGTGGCTTCCTCAGTGAACTTCTCTATCACACGCGCCACGCGGCGGCGCGGCCGGAGCGCGGTGACCGCCAGATCGTCGAAGTTGACCCCTTTGGTCGCCTCGCCATAGAAGCCGACCTTCCCGGAACGCAGAGCGCCGTCCCCCGACTCGAGGGCCAGCGCGCCGTCAACGAACACGCGGATGTGCCCGCCGCGGAGCAGCACGTGGATCTGATACCAGCGACGCGTCTCGCAGGTGGTGGCCGCCTCGGCCAGTATCCGCTTGTGGCCGCCGACGACTCGGACGAGCTGCTGTTTGCCCTTGTAGACCGTCTGCGGTCCCCTGGTGCCCCAGCGGAACAGGTAGTAGTTGCCGCTGTCGCGGTAGCGGAAGAGCACGCCCAGCCCGCCTCGGGTACCCGCACGAGCCCGGCAGCCGAAGCTGATATCGCCCCAACTCATCGGCCCGAAGACCGCCATTGCCGCACCCCGCGGGGCCGCGCCCTTGAGTCGCTCGTCAGCGACGGACCACCGCCCACTCGTGGCGTGCCAGGCTTCCCTCCGCGGATCCGAGAAGTGATCTCGATACCCGTCGGCTCCCTCGATCCAGAGATCGTCGAAGAGCGCCTGCTTGCGTCCGGTCGCGTACAGGCCCGCCCTGCCCTCGAGAAGCGTCACGCCCTCGTGCGAGAGCACGGGCCTGCCGTCCACGAACGCGCTGATCGCCTCGTCCTGCACGCGGAGCTTCAGCCTGTACCAGCGTTCCGGGACGTAGCCGCCGGAGGCGGACGCCAGCATCCGCCACTGCCCGTCCACGACCTGCACGAGCTGCTTCGCGTTCGGCGTGGCCGGGACTCCCGGCACGGCCGCGGCCCAGCGGAAGAGCAAGAAGTTGTCCCGATCCTGCAGGCGTGCACAGAGCCCAATGGCCGATCCAGGGGCGCCCCGCACCGATGTCTCGGCAGCGTAGTCGTTCCAGAACGGGTGGCCGATGGCGGCGAGCGCGTTGCTCGGTGTCCTGATGCCGTACGCGAAGGGGTTGGCGCTGAGCTCCGCCTTCTCCACCTCGTCCCCCACACCGGTCGTGCGCCAGTCGCCGCGAAGGGCCTCCCAGTCGCCCGGCTCGTCCGGGTCGCGGGTGAAGTCGTCCGTCATGTAGATGGGGGCTATGGACTGCACGAAGGGCTCTTCGAGCTCGACGCCGCTCGCCTGGAGGCCATAGCCCACCTTGCCGCCCCGGTACTCGTCGTCATACGCCCGGCACAGGAGTCGCCCATCCTGCAGCAGCGCGATGCGCCAGGGCCGGCGCTTGAGCGCTATCGTGGTCTCGGAACCGGGCTGCGACACCAGGTCACCCGGGCCCCCAATAACATGCTGCGCTCCGTTCTTGACCTTCAGCAGCTCGGCGCGCGCGCCCTTGATGCGCACGGCGTAGTGGTTCTTCTCGTCCTGGTAGTTGAAGCTGACGGCGAGGGAGGCATCCCGCGGCCACCCGCGCTCCATGGTGAGCGGGAGGGCCACATCGAAGGCGCCGTCCGCTTCACCGTCGAGGAAGTGGTAGCCGGGCGCGGCGTGGCCCGCGAGGGACGCCGCCGCCAGGACACAAGAGCAAGCAAGCACGACCGCCCAACGCATGGCCCGCACCATCTCTCGCCTACTCCCCGTGTTGGCAGGGCGAGTCATCCAAGACCGCCATTGGGACATCAGGGCACCGCCGCGCAGATGGCCACCAGATCGTCCACCGACACCTGTGCCGTCCCGTCGGCGCCCACGTCGGAGTCCAGCGTATCGACGAGCAGGATCATCACCCGGAGTTGGTCGGCGTCGAGCACGTCGTTCTCATCGATGGTCTCGGCGTCGAGTACGAAGTCTGACGCGGGCAGAACATGCTCCTCCCAGTCACCGGGTTGCAGCTCCAGCACCGCCTGATACTTGCTCCCATCACGCTCTTCGAGAACAGTGACCCATCGGGTGCGGTGTGTCGCCTTGGCGCGCAGGCTGACGCTCTGCAGGCCCGTCAGGTCTACGTGCCCCACACCCAATACCACGCCCTGCCACTGCTCGGCCCCGGCCCCGTATCGGATCCCGAGTCCGTGGCCGTTGCCCTCCGGCACCACCACGCCGTCGGCTCGGCCAACGGCGAGCCCGAACACGAGCCCCGTCTCGAAGTCCTCGACCGTGACGCGCCCGCCGCCCTCAACGCGGCTACGCGACGGCACTGCCTCGTCGCTGATGACCACGTTGTCGAGCCACATGAATTGGGCGCCCTCCTTCCAGCCGAGCGCCCGGCCTACTTCGCCCGGGAGATTGGACAGATCGAAGAAGAGAAGTGATCGGATCTGATCGGCATCCAGCGCCGCGTTCTCGTCCTCCGAGTCTTGCCGCAACTGCAGATCGCTGAGGCTCAGCCGCACGTCGAGCCAATCGCTCGCCGGGCACTGCAGGAAGGCGTCGTAGGACGATCCGTCCTCCTCGCCCATCCCAACCAAGAGCGGCGTCCTCTCGGAGCACTTCACGCAGAAGGACAGGGACTGAGCCCCGGCCACATCGAGAGCGTCCGTCTCAATGATGAAGTACCCATCCTGCCCGGGTTCATAGGAGAACTGGAGCGCTCCGTCGCCCTCGCGCACGTTCGCCGCGTCGCGCGCGATGCTCAGCCTCGCGCTCGTGGAGTACGATCGCCAGGCGGCGACGTCGGCGTCATCCTCAAAGCCGAACTGCACCAGCGCTTGAGCGTTGGCAGCGGGGCTGCCCGCAAGCATCAGCACACCCAACAGCACTGCAGACCGGGCGCTGGTCGTCCACTGCACTTCCCCGGCCTCCCTTCTGTGTCGGGGCACCGTGTCACCGTCCCCACCTGCCCGTACGAACTCAATGGCTAAGCGGATGTTCCGCCGCGCTCCTCTCGCTCAGCCGTCACCAGCCGCCGCGCCTGCGGGCATACCCGGCACTTCGGCGAGTCGCACAGCAGCGCTGCCGCATTCTGCTCCAGCAGATCGAGCGCCGCCTGCAGCACGTCCCCGCCTTTCATCAGCATACTTCGCGCTTGCCCTATCGTGCCCTCCCTGATCTGCCCGCGGCGCCGGAGCTCATCCTCCACCACGAGAAACCCGGAGCTGTCGCCCGGATTCTCCCGCGGCTCGATGACCTCG
>JASFTE010000008.1:0-22535 GCA_050114035.1 Armatimonadota bacterium
TTGTAGGTGTCGCGCACCAGCCCGGCGGGCCGATCGAACTGCCCGGCCATGTTGCCGTGCGAGCCGAAGGTCAGGATCGGCTCCCCGCTCGGCGAGAACTTCGTCACCCGATTGTTGCCCATCTCCACCACATAGGCGAACAACTGATTGTCCACTGCTATCCCCTGTGGATTCAGTAGACGACCGATGTCGGCGCCCCGGCCCCCGAAGCCATAGACGTCCCCCTGCGGCGTGATCTTCTGCACACGATGGTTTAGGCTGTCCGTCACGTACGCACAACCGTGGCCGTCTACGGCGACTCCCCACGGACAGTTGAACTCCCCAAGTCGTTCTCCCGGCCCGCCCATCACCTCAATGGCCTTCAGTATCCGCCGAATCCCCGGCCGGGTCTCGGCCACCGCGGCCGGGCGCGCGGCCGCCTCGCCTATCTCGAGGTAATCGAACCGGGAGTGCTCCATCGCAGCCTACTCTGTGCTTCCTGCCATCTGCCTCGCCTCGCGCGCGCTTGGCACCACTGCGGCGTCGCCCTCTGCCAACTCCTCTCGTGCGGCGCTGGACGCCGGACGCGTGCGCGTCTCCGACCACTGCCGCAGCCACTGAATCTCCTCCTGCATCGTCACCGAGAGCGGGACTGTCTCCCGAATCGCCTTGAGGATGTCGTCTGTCTCGATCTCCCGCTCCTGTGCGAAGGCATCGTACATCGCCGAGATGATGGCCTGCTCGATCTCCGCCCCGCTGAAGCCCGGACACGCCGATGCCAACTGGTCTGCATGGAAGTCCGCCGGATCACGCTTGCGCTTCTGCAGATGGATCCTGAAGATCTCCTCCCGCTCCTGCGCCGACGGCAGATCCACGCAGAATATCTCGTCGAATCGCCCCTTGCGCAGCAGCTCCGGCGGCAGGTTCGTCACATCGTTGGCTGTGGCGACCACGAACACGGCCGACTCCTTCTCCTGCAGCCACGTCACGAAGGTGGCGAATACCCGCGACGCCGTACCCGCATCTGAGAACGTTGAGCTATGCGTCCCCGAGAGGCCTTTGTCGATCTCGTCGATCCACAGGACACTTGGGGCGATGGAGTCCGCTATCTGGATGGCTCGCCGCATCCGCTCCTCGGACGAGCCGATGATGCCCGAGAACACGCGACCCACATCGAGCCGAAGTAGCGGGAGTCGATATAGCGACGCCACGGCCTTCGCCGTAAGCGACTTCCCGCACCCCTGGACACCCAGCAGCATAATCCCCTTGGGCTGCGGCAGTCCATAGTCCCGAGCCCGTTCCGTGAACGCCCGGCTCCGCTTCTGCAGCCAGTCCTTCAGAGCGTCGAGACCGCCGATGTCGGCAAAGCGCTCCTCGGCCCCGAAGTACTCCAGTATCCCGGACTTCCGGATGGTCTGTTCCTTCTCACTCAGGATTACCTCAGCGTCAAAGCAGCTTCGCTCCACCAGGGACTTGGCCAGGACGTTGTCCACCTCGATCGCAGTCAGCCCGCGGGCCGCCTTGATGATCTGCTCCCGTTGCTCCGGTGTCAGGGCCGCGTCCACTCGCTCGTCATCGGCCACCGATTCCACGCACGCATCCAGCTGTCGCCCGATCTCCTCCATCGACGGAAGCTGGTAGTCTACCACCGTGATGTCCTTCTCCAGCTCAGGCGGAAGCTCCAGAATCGGCGACAGAATGATCAACGTCTTGTAGCTGCGCTTCAGTGCGTACGTCAGGTCGCGCAGCTTGCGTACGACCGTACTGTCCTTGAGGAACGGATGGAAGTCCTTGAGGACGAAGATGGCTGAGTCGGCCGAACCAAGGACCTCGTCCAATGCGTTCAGCGGCTCGCAGGACTCCTGCCGCGGCCGCCGCGCATCGTACTCAACCAGGCCGTTCGTTGTCGTCCAGTGGAACAGTCGCTTCTGCCGCCGCCGAGCGACCTCGCGCAGGCATGCGTCCACACGGTCCTCTTCCCACGAGACAACGTACACGATCGGGTATCTCGCGCGAACAAGCGTCTCAATTTCCTTCGATTGGTCCTCGGCCATTTGGTCGCTCCTGTGGCCTCTGAGAGCCGATTATAGCCGAAAGCACCCCTTCTGGCAACTGCCGCAGATTGACCTTTGTGGCCGCTCCGGTTTGTCAAATCTCTGTGGATGTGCTACACTCATTCCTGAGGTGGCCCTCAGCGGCAACGGAGCATGCGAGGGCCAACCTAAGCAAGGGAGGGATCGCCAGTGCAGAGACAGATCAGCCCTGCGGTAGTCGTGGTCGTGCTTATCATCGTCGTGCTGATTCTCATCCTGGCTTGGTACCTCATCTACGGCCAGAAGGGCGGAGGGCCGTCGGATGACCTCCAGGGCCAACAGCAAGAGCAAGACCAAGACCAAGACCAAGGTCAAGAGCAACAAGGGGATGGCCAGGAAGACGCTGGACTCGAAACCGAGTGGGATACTGGGGAGTTCGACGAGGGTCTGTCAGAGGAGGGCGTCGAGGAGCCCACCGACGAGGGCGGCGAAGAGGAGACAGAGTAGCAGCACGACAGCCGCGTCTTGCCTGACGGCCCGCCCGCCGTCGATGCGGGCCGCGACGTACCCCAAGCAAGACTGAGTCGGAGACTAGCGCCGGCAGACCTTCATCTAACCGCAGGGCGAAGGTCTGCCGGCATTTTTTACCATCACGACCCCGACACGACCTCTCACCATGGAGCACGCCACCATCGGCACAGCTGGCCACGTCGATCACGGGAAGACCGCCCTCATCAAGCGGCTCACCGGGATTGACACTGATCGCTTGCCGGAAGAGCAGCAGCGCCAACTCTCCATCGACCTCGGCTTCGCCTACTTCGATCTCCCCAGTGGCGTGCGCGCGGGAATCGTGGATGTCCCGGGGCACGAGCGCTTCATCAAGAACATGCTCGCCGGGGCAACCGGCATTGACCTCGTGCTTCTCGTCGTCGCCGCCGATGAGGGCGCCATGCCTCAGACGATCGAACACCGCGACATCCTGGCCCTCCTTGGCATCCGACACGCCGTCGTCGCACTCACCAAGATCGATCTCGTGGATCCCGACTGGCTCGATCTGGTGGAAGATGACCTCCGAACTGCCCTGCGAGGCACGCCCTTCGAGCACGCGCCGACAGTGCGCCTCTCCTCGACCACGGGTCAGGGATTCGCTGAGCTGGCCGAGACCATCGACGCGGTATATGCCCAGGTCCCGCCGCGCGACATCAGGGGGCCAGCACGTCTCTGGATTGATCGTGTCTTCTCCGTTCGCGGCTTCGGCACTGTCGTGACCGGCACTCTATCGCGCGGGCGACTCGCCGTTGAGGACACCGTCGAGCTACTCCCGGACCAGAGTCCCATGCGCATCCGCGCGATCCAGGTCTGGAGCCGGCCAGTGCAAGAGGTCCGTGCCGCCCAGCGGGTTGCCCTCAATCTGTCTCGCACTGAAGGCACAGGCATCGCACGCGGTCGCCTCATCGCCGCCCCGGGCTCCATGCAGCCTACAGCCATGCTCGATGTGCGTCTTGGCCTGTTGGCGTCTGCCGGCAAGGCGTTGGTCAACCGCACCCGCATCCGCCTGCACGTGGGCACGGCCGAGATCCTGGCCCGCGTCGCGCTGCTGGACTGCGACGCCCTCGCGCCGGGAGATTCGGCGATCGCTCAGTTGCGCCTCGAACGCCACACGGCGGCATCCGCCGGCGACCGCTTCATCATCCGCACCTACTCGCCCATGACGACCGTGGGCGGTGGGCAAGTCATCGACCCGGCCCCGCGCCGGCACGCCCGCTATGACGAGCGCGTCATTGCTCGTCTCCGCCTCGCCGAAGAGGGCGGTCCGCGCGATCTCGCCGAACAGGCGCTACGCGATGCCGGCCAGAGCCCCGTCACTGCAGCCGATCTTGCCCGTCGCATGCAGCGGGACGTGGCCGAGGTCGCGGCGGTCCTCGGCGAGCTTGAGGACTCCGGACGCGCCCGACGTCTCGCCGCGGCCGATTCATACATCCATGTCGAGCCGTACGAGAGCGTGACGGCGAGTGTCCTCGAGGCGCTCGGCGAGCACCATGCCCGGCAGCCGCTGAGCCCGGCGATGCCCAAGGGCCAACTGCGGACGGCCATTGGCCCTGTGCCGTCGGCACTCCTTGATGGTGCCCTGTCGCGCCTCGCTGACGAGGGCCGCATTGTCGCCCACAGCAGCGGGCTTCGCCTTGCGTCGCACAACGTCTGCCTGTCCCCCGACCAGGAAGCAGCCGCCCGGCGGATGGAAGCGGCCGTGCGACGCCGCGAGTTCGAGCCGCTGACGCGCGACGACCTCCTCGACCAGGTTGCGGCCGATGCGTGCGCGCTGCTCGATCTCGCTCTACATCGCGGCACGCTTCTCGAGGTCGGCGAATTCATCTATCACAAGGACATCATAGAGCGCGCGAAGAAGCTCGTCCGCGAACATGTTGCGCGCCGGGGGCCGTTCACCGTCAGTGAGTTCCGCGACCTCGTGGCGTCGAGCCGCAAATACGTTGTCCCGCTCCTGGAGTACCTTGACCGCACGGGGTTCACTCGCCGTCAGCGCGACCTGCACACCTTGGGGACTGATGCGGAAGAAGGCGACCATGGCGGATAGGACACTGCCGGCCCTGCGCCCATACCTCCGCCGCGTGCGACTCGCACCAACGACCCAATGAAGTGCCCGGCATGCCAACACAACGTTGACGAGGGCGACCGGTTCTGCCGCGACTGCGGCGCCGCCCTTGGACCGCGTGCGTCAGCGGCAACTGGTTCGGCCACCATCGCGGACCTGGCATCGGAATACGCGGCAACCCTTGCGGACGCCCCGGAAGACGCGACCGCGCAATACAATCTGGCCCTGGCGCTGCTCTATCAGGGGAACTACGGCGAGGCGGCGGCCAACCTCGCCGCCGTTGTGGAGAGGGAACCTGAGTTCGCCGATGCGTACGAGAAGCTCGCCATCGCCCTCCAGAAGCTCGGCGATACACCCGGCGCCGTCGCGGCCCTCGGAAAGGCCACTCAACTGGCCCCCGACAACGAGCGCCTCCGCGCCGCCCTCGAGCGCCTCGCACGCGGTTGACCTCAGCCTCACCCGCCGGCCACCGTCCGGACCTCGATCCGATACTCCCGGTCCTGCGCCACGTGCACCAGCACGTAGTGGTGGAAGCCCCCACCCTCCCGCGACGCATACAGCGGCGCGCCGGCCCCGCCGGTTATCACGTAGTGCAGGCCGTCTGTCTCGCTCACGTTCCAGAGGTGCTCGTGCCCGGCGAAGACGCAGTCAACTCCCATCGTCACGAACAGCCGGTGCAGTGCGTCCCGCTTGCTCTTGTCCTTGTCGAGCGACTTCCCCACGTGCACGCTTACCGGAAACAGCGGCCGATGCACGAACACGAACGTCAGCGGCGCGTCGATGTTGGCCTCCAGGTCTTGGCGCAGCCACTCCAGCTGTTCGCCCGTGATCTCGCCCGCCTGGCCCGGTATCTCGCTGTCGAGGCACACGAAGTGGCACCCGCCCCAATCGAAGGAGTAGTACAGCCGCTGGAACAGTTCCTCGAAGATGGCCTCGTTGCGTCGGCTTCCTCCGATGTCGTGGTTGCCGGGCACCGGCGCGAACAGGATGCGCTTGCTCGCCTGTAGCGGCGCCACGGCCCGCAGAAAATCGGCATACTGCTGCCGAAGCCGACTCTCGGTGCTCGACCCGTACACGAAGTCCCCGAGCCCGACAACGAACCGCGGCGTCGGCTTCAGCTTCCCGATCTCAATACACATCCGCCGGAAGGCGAGGGGCTGAGCAGCAGTGGCCCCCGCCGGCCGGTTGTCCCCGAAGACCGCGAACGTGAATGGCTTCTGGGCCGAGGCCGGCGCACAGATCACCGCTCCGCACATCGCCACCAGCAGTCGCCAGAGCGCCCGTCGTCGTGTCACTGCTCGCGCCTCTCAGAGATCCCCGGTGCGGTACGCGACCGTCACCTGACAGCTACGAACCACCATTCGTCTTTGGCGGCACACACGCTCCGCTGTTCGGGATCACGCAGATGAACGCCAACTCGCCCCCGCCGATGTTGCGGAACCGATGCTCCGTATCCGACGGCACCAGCATGGCGGCCCCCGGGCCGAACGAGTGTTCCTTTCCCTCGCAGACCACAATCCCCTCGCCCCGCAGCACATACACCTCGTGCTCCCACGGATGGGTGTGCAGTGGCGTCTTCGCCAATGGCGCCACCTTGAACAGCCGCATGGCGAAGTTCGGCGCCCCATCGTCCGGACCGATCAGGACCTGCACTGTCACGCCCTGCTCTGCCTCCACTGCGGCGACTTCCCGCTCGTTGACCTTGTGCATAATCGCCCTCCCGTGCGTGTGCAGACTCGCCACCGCGACTCGACCTCGCCCGGTGGTGCAGGCGGCCATACCCCGCCGACATGCGCCGCCTCCGCTTCGCGCGCCCACGGCCATTCTCCTTTGTGCCCACATCGGCCTCACACGAGCGGTATCTCCCCTCACAGCAGTTGCCGACAACCAAGGACTCTCTGCTGCCAACTGGGAAGTAGTGACCAACGGCTGGTCGCGCGCAAGGACCTCCCATGACTACTGCGCGTCTCACCGTCATACTCATCGCCGTCCTCTCACTCGCTTACCTGCTGCGCGTGGGCTTCTTCTCCTTCGCCGTGTACGTGCTCCTGGGCCTCGTTGCGGTCTCCCAGCTCATGGGTCGCTTCAGCCTCGTGGGGATTCGTCAGGAGCGACACTGCGATGTGGTCAAGGCGCGAATCGGCGAGACGGTAACTGTCCGCACGCAGGTCACCAATGACAAGGCGCTGCCCGTGCTCTGGGTGCTGATGGAAGACCACGTCCCCTCCGGCCTCCCCTGCCGGGGCGAGCGCGGACGCGCCATGTTCATGCGGCCCTTCCAGGATCACCGCCTCACATACGATGTCACGCTGAGCCGACGGGGATATCATCGGCTTGGCCCCCTCGTGCTGGAGTCAGGCGACGCCTTCGGCTTGCTGCGTCGCTTCCGTGCCGGCCGCACGGCGCACTACGTGACGGTGTACCCGAAGGTAGTGCCCATCGCCCGTTACGAGTTGATGACCCGGCGACCCATCGGCGAGGTGCGCGTCCGGCAGCGCATGTACGAGGATCCGACCCGCCTTGCTGGCGTTCGCGAGTATGCCCGCGGCGATCCGCTCAACCGTATCCATTGGAAGGCGACGGCCAAGACGCGCCGCCTCTACAGCAGGGTCTACGACCATTCCACCATGATCGGGGCGAACATCGTCGTGGACTTCGACGAGCGCGTCTGGGCTGGCGATGACTGTCTCCCCCGCTCGGAACTGGCGATCACCGCCGCCGCGTCCATCGCCAACTACATCGCCGAGCAGAAGCAGCTCGTCGGACTCATAAGCAACGGCGCCGATGCGGCGCGCCGGACCAGGGAGGAGATGGAGGAGCTGCAGACTACGAGCCGCCGCCGGCTCGAGCGCATCCTCGCTGAGCGCGACCGGAGCGAGGCGCTCCGGCCGGTGGAGGTGCCGCCAAAGAAGGCCGGCGCGAATCTGCTGCAGGTCTTTGAAACGCTGGCGCGCCTCGAGTTGCAGCCGCAGCTGTCACTGGCGCAGATGCTGTTGGCGGAGTACAATCGCCTGCCGCGCGACGCCGCTCTGGTGCTCATCGTCCCGCAGGTTCCGCCGGCGCTGGCGCAGACCATCGCGCGGCTCAAGACGGCTGGTTTCGTCGTGTCTGTGTTCGTCGTCCTCAACGAGGAAGAGTACGTCATGACCAGGGCCCGGCTCGCACAGGAGGGTGTCCGAGTCTTCCACCTCCAGTCCGAGGCCGACCTCTCCGTACTTGCCGTGGAGACTATATGACGCTTGTCGTGGCCAGTCCGTGCGCGGACGGCAAACTCGCGTTGGGAGGGATGTGCGATGCAGGATGCTGCAGAGGCACGTGATCGTGGGATTCGACTCTTTCGTCAGGGCCAATACGAGGACGCAGCACTGTACCTGAAGCAGGCGCGCGACGCCGCCCCACAGGACCTGGCGGTGCACTTCCATCTGGGTGCTGCCCTGTTCCAGTTGGGCAGGCACGAGGAGGCGATTGCGTCCTTCGGGGAGGCAGTCAAGATCGACCCGGAGTCGGCGCAGGCGCACTTCAACCTCGCCCAGGCGTATGTCAGTCTCGGGAGAGCCGGCGAAGCTGTCTACGAGCTCCAGACGGTGCAGCGGCTGCGGCCCGACTACCCCGGCCTCGACGATGCGCTGGCGCGGGCCCAGCAGATGGCAATGCAGCCCCCGCAGGCCGTCGAGCACGGGCCTCTCGAGGCGGCGCAGCCGGCTCCGGCGCCCACGCACGCTCCTGGCGGCCTCCCTCCCTTGGAGCAGCCGCCGGCTCTGCCCCCTCCTCAGCCCGTCGCCGCGGCACCCAGCGCCCCGGCCAGCGCGCCCGAGGACGAGTGGTACACACAGGAGGAACTCGAAGAGGCCGAGCGTCGCGAGACGGCGATGCTCAACCGGGGCAAGCTCATCTGCTGTATCGCATGGGCTCCCGGGACGTACTTCCTGTTCGCCATCTTCGCCGCAGTGGGCGGCATGTTCTACGCCCTTGCCCCCACGCTCGTCATCCTGATCCCGCTGGTGTACCTGGTGATCCTCGATGCCCACGAGTTCATGGCCGTCAAACCGAAGCTCATGACGTACATCGCCATCGCCGGCGGGTGCGTCAGTGTCGGTATGTTCATCTGGGCCTGGCACTTCGGCCTCTTCGAGTAGTCGCCGGCGGCCAGAATGCAGGCTGTCAGGGAGCTAGCGCGCCGGGCCCCATGGCTTGCCTGAGCAAGGGCCAGGATCGCCCGGCGTGGTCGCTGGATCACACCCGCGCCCTCCTGCTGCTCGCGAGCGTCTGCCTTCCGCCGGGAGCAATAAGCGCTGTGGATTACCAAATGCCGCCGAAGGCGATCGCCGACATCGCTGATGCGCCGCCCACGCCGAGCGTCAGGATCGACCCGACTCGGCGACGGCTGCTCATCCTCGAGAGACCCAGCTTGCCGTCGATCGAGGAACTCGCTCGGCCCGAGTTCCGCTTGGCCGGCATCAGGATCGATCCGAAGACACGCGGCCCCAGTCGGGCGAGCTACTACACAGAGCTTGTCCTGCTGGACATCTCGACTGGCGAGCGATCATCCATGTCCGGACTTCCCGCGAACGCGAGGGTCCGCAGCGTCCAGTGGTCACCCGACGGCAAGAGGGTCGCCTTCATCGTGACACGAGACAACGGCAACCATCTGTGGCTCGCCGACGTGGCAACTAGCTCTGCCCGGAGGCTGACACCCCATCGGATCAGTGCCGTCTACGGCAGCCCGTTCGTCTGGCTGCCCGACAGCGAAACCATCGTGTGCAAGACGGTTCCCGAAGGTCCCGCAGGCGCGCCCGAGCCGCCCACAGTTCCCTCTGGCCCGGTGGTACAGCAGACCGCTGACAAACAGGCCCCCGCCCGCACATATCAGGATCTGCTGAAGAACGAGCATGACGAGGCCCTGTTCGAGCATTACTTCGCGGTCCAGGTCCAGAAGGTCTCACTCGACGGCCGCAGTTCCCCGATCGGGTCGCCAGGCATAATCTGCCGCGTCTCGCCCTCTCCCAACGGGCGGTGTCTGCTTGTCGAGACGGTTCACCGGCCCTTCTCGTACCTCGTTCCCGCCCACCGCTTCCCCTTCCGCGTTGGCGTGTGGGATCTGGAAGGAAACGTCGTGAAGCAGATTGCGGATCTGCCGCTGGCCGAGGAAGTCCCGATTCGACGCGACGCGGTGCGCACAGGCCCGCGCTCGTTTGGGTGGCGGGCCGATGCCCCCGCTACGCTCTATTGGGTGGAGGCGCAGGACGGTGGAGATCCCAAGGCTGAGGCCGACGTTCGGGATGCAGTGTTCACGTTGCCCAGCCCGTTCACCGACGCGGCCAGAGAGCTGATATCTCTGAAGCTTCGCTACTCCGCCGTGCGTTGGGGCCATGAGCACCTGGCGCTCGTGACGGAATCGTGGTGGGACACCCGCAGCACCCGCGTCTGGCGAGCCGATCCCGCCGCAGCACCGCACGAACCGGCTCTGCTCCTCGACTACTCCTGGCAGGACAGATACGGTCACCCGGGAGAGCCACTCACTGCGCCGGCCCCAACGGGCCACTACGTGCTGGCGACCGCCAATAGCAGCGAATCGGTCTACTTGAGCGGAGATGGCGGATCGCCCGAGGGCGATCGCCCGTTCATCGATGAGTTCGACGTCGCCACGCGAATCACGAGACGACTGTGGCGCTCCCGAGCGCCGCACTACGAGAGGGCCATCACCTTCGTCGATGCCGATCACCGTACACTGCTCACTCGGAGGGAGTCGCCCGATGAGCCGCCCAACTACTTCCTCCGCTCCCTGGACGGCGATGAGCCCTCGCAACTGACCCATTTCCCGCATCCAGCGCCGGCGCTGACAGGAGTCCAGAAGGAACTTATCCGCTACGAACGGGAAGACGGCATCAAGCTGACTGCGAAGCTCTATCTGCCGCGTGCGTACGCCGCCGCCGACGGCCCCCTCCCTCTGCTGATGTGGATGTACCCCCGGGAATTCAGGAGCCCGGACGCGGCGGGCCAGGTGGACGACTCGCCATACCGCTTCGTCACTCCGGGTTGGTCGTCTCCCTTGGTCTGGCTTGCGCTGGGATACGCGGTGTTGGACGGGCCTACGATGCCGATCGTGGGCGGGGGCGACGAGGAGCCGAACGATACCTACGTGGAGCAGCTCGTGAGCAGCGCCAGGGCAGCCGTGGACGAGGTCGTCCGCCGCGGGGTGGCGGAGCGGGGCCGCATCGCCATCGGAGGACACTCGTACGGGGCCTTCGCGACGGCGAATCTGCTGGCGCACTCCGACCTGTTCGCGGCTGGCGTCGCCCGGAGCGGAGCCTACAACCGAACGCTGACGCCCTTCGGCTTCCAGTCAGAAGAGCGAACAGTGTGGGAAGCGCGCGACGTGTACGCCAACATGTCGCCGTTTCTGCACGCGGACGGCGTCAACGAGCCGCTTCTCCTCATCCACGGGGAAGCCGACAACAACTCCGGGACCTTCCCCCTGCAAAGCGAGCGCCTCTTCAATGCCATCAAGGGCCTCGGGGGCACGGCGCGGCTCGTCCTGCTCCCCTGCGAAAGCCACGGCTACCGCGCCCGTGAGTCGATCATGCACGTGCTTTGGGAGACGCGCAACTGGCTCGAAGAGCACGTGGCGAACGCTGAGCCACGCGGGGAGTAGCGCCCGGACTGGCGTCATGCCGTCGGGGCCTCGGCAATAATCTCGTGGTACCTCCCCATCCAGTATGGCAGCAGCCAGAAGCTCCCGCACTCCTCCTCCAGATCGCTCCCGCCGTCAATGCAGTACGGGTTCCCGTTCCACTTGTGCAGCGGCCGCTCGCGCCATGCCAGAGGGGCGAGCAGTTGCGGCCGGCCGCCACGGTCGGCCTCCGGGTCGCGCTGCAGGTCTTGACGGTGGCTGTTCGTGACCTGCCATCTGATCAGGTCCAGAGGGATCTCCTGGAGCGCCTCGACCGCCGCCTCCACATCACAAGGCCTGCCCGTAACCGCGCCGTAGATGAAGTTCCACAGCGGGCACTTCTCTGGTCGCTCGATGTGCCAGCTCCGCTCGATGCTCGCCAGGTAGATGGCCCGCAACTGCGGATCCGTTTCGTACCCCAGCAGCCCGTAGTAGCACAGAAACGCGAGCTCATCGTCCGAGTGGTTGTTCTCAGCGCCGGCGAAGTCGCCCGGCAGGATCTTCTGCTCGATGGTATTCAGCGCGTAGTGGTGATTCTCGATCAGGTGACGAGCGGCGCGGGCGTACTTCCCCTCCCCCGTGATGTGATGTGCCGCCTTGAGATACGTGAGGAGCTCGAGCGAGTTCAGCCCTCGCTCGGGCATCCACTTGGGGTCGTCGTTCAATCTCCCCGGCGCCCATACTCCCCAGCGCGTCGGCTCCCCGTCGGCGTCGATCAGGTAGTAGCCGTTGCCGATGATGTGGTCGGTCACCCGCTGAACCGTCGCCCGGATTGTTGCCTTCTCCGCCTCGTCGGCGACCAGGTCGTAGTAGATGGGCCAGGCGAAGTAGTGCCCGTCCATCTCGTCTGAGGACGTGTCGCCCTTCCACTCCCATTTGCCGTCCGCTGTCTTGTGCCACTCTCCCTCCCGCTCCCGCCCGAAGTCCGGCTCGGACTTGTGCGTCAGCGCGCGCGCTGGAAAGCCAGGGATTCCCGTCTGCCGTTCCAGCTCCAGGATGGCCAGCAGCGAGCGCCGCGCCTTGTGCCGAGCGTCCTCTGACTTCGTCACCGCGTATCGGAAAGACTGCGCCGCCACGTACATCGCGGTCCAGAGCCCGTCGTTGTCGTCAATGTTGTGGCGCCACTGGGAGACGTCTCCTGGCGCAAGCAGCCGACATCCGGTCACATACCCAAACCGCTCGTGCCGAGCGTCAGTGAGCTGCTCGTAGTGGGCGGCTTTCTCCTCGAGGGACATCTCCTGGCAGCGAATGTGGCTCGCGCCCGCCGGCGTCCGCACGCGCACAGAGCCGTCGGGCAGACACTCGATGGACTCAACGCGGTCGTCCGGCAACCAGCGTTTGCTTGCGTAGTGCTCGAACTCGCCGCCCGTCCAGCGCATGGCGCCGCGGGGGCTGCCGAGCCAAACGTCGCCTCCTTGGGCTGTCGCCACGCACGTCACCGGCCTGACGGGGAGCCCGTTCGAGGCATTCAGGACGTGGCGCGCCCCGCCAGAATGCTCGATGACGACGCCGTCGGGGCCGGCCACGTACCGGTGGCCCCAGTGGTCGGTCGCGCTCGTGCCCGCCCCGGGAGCGGGGAAGTCTCCGAGGGGTAGGAGCTCCCGGACGGGCTGCTGGAAGCGCCGGAGGGTGTAGGTTGAGGGGCAAAAGTCGCGAGCAGCCATCAATGGTGGCTCGTATGCCGCCCGTGTCAGGGCGAGACGACGATCAAGCCCGGAACGTTGTTGAAGTGGGCATCGTATGATACGAGACGAGTGCCGGTCTCCAGGGCCGTAGCTGCAATCCAGATATCGTTCGTGGGGATCGGAGTGCCCTGCTCCTTCAGTTGCCGGACGATGACGCCATACCGTTCGGCGATGCTGTGAGTCACGGGGATGACTTCGACCGGCGGGAGCGCCAGAAACGCGGTCAACCGGGCCACGTTCCATTCGTACCGGCTGCCCAGCTCGAAGCCAGCATACAGCTCGCCAAGCACGATGGGAGAGAGACAGAGCCCATCGGCCCCCTGGAGGCACCGCACCAGGCTTTCCCGCGGTGCCATGAGCAGGCTGTAGGCATTCGAGTCCAGGCTGAACCGCATCTAGCGCCACACTTCCTCGTCAATCTGCTCAAAGATCTCCAGATTTCGCTCGAACTCCTCGGCCTCTTCAGCAGTCCAGCCGCCAACCACTGCACTGAGGTCAAGCTTTGGCTTCGACGACGGCGCCAGCCCGAGTGCCCCCTGCAGCAACCTAATGGCAGTCTTGTTCAGGCTCATTCCCGTCTCCCGAGCGCGCTCTCTGAGCGCACGCTCGACCGGCTCGGGGATCTTCCGAAGGGTGAGTTGCTTCATTGTATGCCCTCACTATGCATGCGCTAGTGACATCAGTAACTGTACCACATCAGCCCTCTTTGCGCAATGCCGAACCTGGACCCCGGCTCACTCCAACGGCTCCTCCCACAGGCGTTTGAGAAAGAGGGCCACCGGCTCTGCCCAACTCTCCCACAGCTTCTCCCCCAGCTCCCCACTCGCGAGGGACGGATCGCCGAACGCCCCCGTCTCCGACAGTTCATGCGTCTGCCAGGACCACTCGGGGCGGGAGTCCACCTTGAGCGTGGGCTTGACCATACGGTCGCGACGGACGAGGTGCGGACGATCCGCCAGCGTCTCTGATGTCTCCGACCGACTCGCATGGATCGCCAGCTGCCCCTCGCTCGGCTCATCGGCCATGACCTCCTTGCGGAGTCGGCGCATCTCGGCGTCCTGGTGCCCCTGGTACAGCGCGATCCGGAGCGTGAAGTCGTCGCGATACTCGTGGACGACCTTCTTGATCCCGAGCTGGAGCCCGGGGACGTTGCCGCCGTGGCCCGAGATAACGCCGATCTTCCGAAAGCCATGCTCGACGGCGCAGGCGAGCACCTCGGCCACAACGGTGACATATGTCTCGGGCTGCAGCGTCAGCGTGCCGTGGAATCGCATGTGGTGCGAGGCGAGACCCACGGGCATCACGGGCATCACGAGGGCGGGGATCTGGAACCGCGCCCATGCGCGCTCGGCGGCGGTCACCGCCACTCGCTCCGCGATGTGTATATCCGTGTCCAGCGGCAGCATCGGCCCATGCTGCTCCGTGGAACCAAACGGCGCCACCACAAGCGCTCCCTCATTCGCGTAGTCCCGAATCTCCTCCCACGGGTGCTCGCCCCAGCGGACGTTCATGGTTGGTGCCTCCTGTTGGCAGTGCACGGCTCTCACAGATTGTCCTTGACCACCGAGTCCTGCAGTTTGCCATGGTCGCTTTCGGTGTTGGTGAGGATGTTGTCGGCGAAGATGACGCGGCGGCTGGGGGTGCCGCGGAGGGTCAGGGCTTTGGGTCTCAGGCCGGAGAAGAGGTTGCCGACGATCGTGATGTCGCTCGTGCCCTCGAGGACGAGGCCCCCGGCCTTCTGGTCCTGCTCGGAGCGCCTCGTGGCGCCGTCCCCAATGTAGCTGTCGCAGAAATTGTTGCCTGTGACGGTGATGCGACCGCTGCCGGGGCCGATGTGCAGCGCGTCGCTGCCCATGATGGTGAACGTGTTGGCGCTGACGGCGCAGCCGTGGGCGTCCCGGAGGTCGACGCCGCCGGACGCATCGTGCGCGATCACGTTGGCGCTCAGGGCGATGCCGTAGCAGTCCCGGTCCAGCACCATGGCCCAGCCGCGGCACTCCTCGATCATGTTCCCCGAGACCACCGAGCCGTAGGTGTTCTCGATCACCACGCCGTCGCCGAGATGGTCGTCCAGGCAGTTCCCGGTCATGCACAGGTTGAAGCCGTCCACGCACCGCGCGGCGTCCTGGTTCTCCTCGAACTGGTTTCCGGACACGACGATGTCGTGGCACCCGACCAGATTCAGCCCGGTGGCCTTGTTGTACGTGATGAGGGAATCGCAAACGCGGGGGTCCTCGTAGCAGGAGTACAGCTGGATGCCGTCGCCGCCGTGGTAGCTCACGGTGACGCCGTGAATGAACACCTCATTGATCCGCCGCGCCTCGATGCCGTGCCCGCTCTCCTCGTTGCCCGTCACGCGCAGGTCGCTCACACAGATGCGCCAGAGGTACTCCTCGCGCTTCGGCTCCGGCTTGGAGTGGCGCAGAATGATCGCCGGCTGGCCCTCCGTGTTCGTGTTCTTGATATGCGTCGCCGCCCCGGCTCCTTGAACCATCACATCCGACGCCGACACGACCAGTGGCTCCGAGATCTCGAACGTCCCCGGCGGAATCCTCACCACGCCCCCCTCGCTGCCGACCGCATTGATGGCCGCCTGAAGGCTGGCATACGTCCCGGCATCGATCACCGGCCGCGCTCCTGGCAGGCGCGTGGCCGCCAGATCACCAGCCTCCGCGCGAGCTCCCCAAACTGTACATGAGCTGAGGGCAACAGCGACCACGAAGACTGGCATCCATGACCTGTCGTTCATAGCGAGAACTCCTCCTTGACAGAAGCGACACACATTCGGTCGCAGTCAACGCACCGCACAATCCATCCTCTCCCGCCAGTCCCGCAGGTACTCGACCCGCCACTTGTTCACCGTCTTCGCCCCGTTGTACCTGCCCTCGCGGAGCGCCGGGGCGGGATTGTCGGTCCAGTACGACGGGCCATGGTCGGTCTTCACGAAGGCCCCGCCCCAGCTTCCAGCGGTGGGATCATCCGGGTCGCCTCGCAGCAGGTACAGCACCGATGGCGTGTCGCCCATCTTGATGTCCCGCTTCTTCGCCACATACAACTCCCCCAGCGCGCCGTGGCCCCCCACGTGCTGTGCCACGAACGCCTCGTTCCCCAGGTCGCCCTCCTGTGTCCCGCCAACGTACATCCCGCGGAACGTCGTGTCACACTCGATCCACCACAGGTCCGGGTGCTCCTCGTACAGGTACTCGCGCGCGGCCGGATCCTGCCGGCGGTTCCACGACGAGATGAAGTACACGCGGATCCTCTCCTTGATCCTCGGCTCGTCGTGCACCGCCTGCGCCACGTCGGTGATGGATCCCCACACGAGCACGTACAGCGGCCGCGCGTCGTCCGCCCTCGCCCGGTCGATGATCCACTTCGAGCCCTCCGTTGGCTCACTGAATCCCGCCGTCGGCGCCGGCTCGATGGCGCCCTGCTTCGTCAGCTCCCGCAGCGCCTGCGGCGTGGGATACCCCGGCGAGTGCCGTCTCAGGTTGTCATAGTCCCGCTCGTAAGCGTCGATCACCTCGAGAATGTGCTCCGCCCGCCCCTTGTGCGGCGGCGACGAGATCAGGCCCTCGATGTCGAACACGTCCGCATACAGCAGCAGGTGCACCATCGACTGGAAGTCGTCCGGGTCCGAGCCCCCGATGTCCGTCGAGACGATGACTCGGTAGCGCTCCCCCGCCAGCGCTCCACCCGGCGGCCCGGGTGTGGCCGCGTCGGCAGCCTGGCCTCCCGCAACTGACAGCAGGCTCGCGACGATGGATAGGCTCATGGGCAGCATCCCCCCAAGGTCATAGCCGTGCGACGCGGGAACTCCAGCGACGATAACTCGCCCAGTATATACCAGTACAGAGGCTGGGCAAAGCGCGCTGTTCGTCCACCTGGAGGTGTGACCCGTGGCCGAGAAGGTCCGATACGAAGAACTCCTGCCGCACGAGTTCGAGGCGCGTGTATTGCAGCGGCCCGTGGGCTACCTGCCCATCGGGACGCTCGAGTGGCACGGCGTACAAAACGCCCTCGGCGCCGACTCCCTGCAGGCGCGGGGCGTGTTCGAACGGGCGGCGCGGCGCTTCGGGGGCATTGTGCTGCCGCCCATCTGGTTGGGCCCCGACCGTATCATGGCTCAGGCGGACGGCTCCGACCTCGTGGGCATGGACACCGCGGACGTCACGACGCCGCATCGCCAGCTTCCGGGGAGCTGCTACTGGGTGCCAAAGGGCCTCTTCCTCACGCTCGTCGAGGCCGTCCTCGCCCAGGCCAAGCGCGCCGGCTTCCGCTGCATCGTCGCCGATGGGCACGGGCCGTCGCGCAAGGCCTGGGCCGAGATGGTGGACTCATGGGAGAAGCAGTTCGATCTGGCGCTGGTATCGGCCATCCGCGACTTCCCCGGCAAGTGGCGCACGCAGATGGATCACGCCGGCCGCAACGAGACGTCCATCATGATGGCCGTGGTGCCCGAGCTTGTGGATCTCTCCCAGCTCCCGACCGACCGCGATGTCTGGCCGCAGGGCGTCGGCGGCGAGGACCCCCGCGACTCCACGCCCGAATTCGGCGAGGAGCTGATCGGCGCGACGGTCGCCCTCATCGGCGCGAAGCTCGACGAGTTGGGGCTCTGAGCGCGCGGGGCGGCTCCCACCGGGCCACGAGCAGGGCTGTCTGGTAGCGCGGATCGACGAGCCTTGGCAAGTTCTCCGGCTGGCGCGTGAACTTGGCCTTCTCCGCGAGCTCAAAATCCGCGATGACGTTGAGGCCCGCACGAATAGGCTCGGGTATGCGGCCCCAGTGGTCCTCCCTCACGACACACATGGCACTCCCCTCGGGAAGCGCATCCGCGAGATCCTCCGGACGAGACACCGGCCTGACCGGGCGCTGCAGGTAGAACACCAACTGCCGCCAGCCGCGCTTGTACGAGCACACGATGACAGGCGACTCGGGGTCGGCCGCCTCTGAGACCGTGCGCGCGATCGGCCGTAGCGGATTCCGAGCCTCCTGGAAGGGCCAGACGAAGGCGTTGAGTACCACGTGGCCGCCCACCATCGCGCCGATCAGGGCTCCCACCACGGCGGGCATGGCCCTCGCGGGTGACCTCGGTGGTTGCCCGACGCCGACGGGGCGCGAGGCGAGAGCTCCAACCAGCACGCCGAGCAGTGTCAGCCCCGCCACGATCGTGATCGTTGGGCCGGCCGGGGAAGCACCGAGGGCTACCACCAGCCAGGCGCCCACGACCGGCACAAGAATCGTCGCCGCCGCGAGCGCTACGGCGAGGTAGCTGGCGGCGCGGCTGTTCATCTCCCCGGACAGCGACCGGGCCGCCAGGAAGCCGGCGAGTAGTGCGGTGGGAAGATACGCCGGCATCACGTACAGTGGCATTCTGCGGCGGGCCAGCGAGAAGAAAACCAGCACGACGACTATCGTGCTCCAGCACAGCACGAGGCCCTCGTGACGGCGCTGGTCCCCCCGGCGCCGGAGGGCAGTCGACTCCCAGGCTGCGGGGATCAAGAGGAGGGCCGCCGGAAGGGTGACGACCGGGAACGTCTGGATGTAGTACGACCACGCCTGGGCGCGCGGCGGGTCGCCCACGACGCGCTCCAGGTTCTCCCGCAGCAATATCACCTCGAGGAACTCGCCGCCGTGCAGGGCCCACATCCCGGCATACCACGGCACGACGATCGCCACCAGCAGGGGCACGCCCCAGATCCAGCCCAGTCCGCGCAGGGCACGCCACCGGCGGAGGAGGGCAACATAGGCCAACGCCACAAGGGCAGGTATGAAGACGGCGATGGGGCCCTTCAGGAGGGTGCCCACCCCGAGGGCGACCCAGAACACGGCCTGCCACGCCGTCCGACGGCGGCGCGTCCGGGATGGCTCCTGGGTGGTCGCCGACTCCCCTTCGCACCGGGATATCTCGACAAACGCCAACACTGCCAGCCACATGCACACGTGCAGGGCCGCGTCCGGCTTCGAGTCCTGAGCCTGGTAGCAGTGCCCCGTCCCCACGGCGAGCAGCGCGGCTCCCCATCCGGCGGCAAGTGCACCGAAAAGGCGCTCCCCAAGGCGATAGGCCACGAGGACGAGGACGGCGGCGGCAAGCGCGCACGGCAGGCGGCCCACGGCCGTGCTGATGCCCAGGGCTCGGAAGGCGCCGGCGATCAGCCAGTACTGCAGCGGTGGCTTCTCGAAGCGCGGCTCGTAGTTGAACCGGGGCGTGAACCAGTCCCCGGACTCGAGCATCTCCCGCGCCGCCTCCTGGTAGTATGGCTCGTCGGAAGCGTCGAGTGAGTCGCTGCCCAGGCCGAAGGCGTACAGCGCGAAGGCGGCGCAGGCGATGGCCCATGGGATGAGTCGTGATCGCGTGGGCCTCCTCCGAGATCCATCCGGTTTGCTGACACGCTCTGGCATGTCCAACAGAGACCAATGGGCCGCCGGCTGCGCTGTCTGGCTTGCGCCGGGCCTGTGTCCTCGGCAGCGGCGCCCATGGCCAGACAGCAACATGGGCAACCCGTCGAGACGAGAGGCGCGTGTGGCGGCTACCTCGCTACCTTGATGCTCAGCGCGACGCCGACGACGATGGCGATCGCGTTGGCCAGCCAGGCCGTGGCCAACGGCGGCAGCATGCCGCCCTGCCCAAACACGTTTATGAGATTGAAGAAGATGTAGTAGCCGAGCACGATCAGCACCGCGATGCCGAAGCTCATGGAGGAGTTCGCACGCCGCGAGCGGATCCCCAGTGGCATGCCGACGAGCGCGAAGGCGATGCAGGAGACGGGCACGGCAAGACGCAGCTGGTAGTGGATCGCCAGATCGCGTCCGTGTCGCACGGCGCGGTCCGTGCTCATGCCGGCCCGCCGCAGGACCTCGAGGAGTTTCCGGTTCTCCCCTCCGCGCCGGCTCAGCTCCCGCCGGTCCATCTCCGTCTTGCGCTTCGGGCGACCCACGACGTCCCGCGGCAGCGGCGAGTCCTCGTGCGGCGCGAGCCTCTCCACCGCCTTCGTGACACCGGCCAGAGGCCCGGACTTGTACCGCACATCGCGCAGCTCCCACCCGTCTCCGCGCCAGACGCCCGTCTTCGCTTCCTTCGCCGCCCGTGGCGTGTCCTGCTCGAACTCCACGACGGCGACATCCGTCATCACCGCCCGCTGGTAGTCGAACTCTCGCGCGATCACTACGCGGCGGATGGGGCCCTCCGTCGGTATGCGGAGGTAGACGTCCTCGGCCGCCGAGTGCTTGTACTTGGCGGCCAGCGTGGCGAGCTCGGCGGCCGACTCCGCCCGCGGCACAACGGCCTCGGTCAGCACGTAGGCGAGACATGCGACGAAGGCGGCGAACACCACACCAACCACCTCGATGCGCAGGACGCTGATTCCGGCCGCGCGCATCGCCGTGATCTCGCCGTCCCCCGAGAGGCGGTTATAGCCCAGCACCGCCGCCAGTAGCGTTGACATCGGGAACGTGAAGGCGATCATCTTCGGAAGCCGGCACACGAATATCTGGCCGACCTCCCCCAGAGTGAAGTGCTCTCTGGCCGCCAGCTTGATGAGGTCGAACAGCGTCTCAATCCCGAGCAGGAGGCACAGGAAGGCCAGCGAGCCGAACACGAATGGAGACAGGAGCTCGCGGAAGATGGCCTTGTCCAACACACTCGGTCCGGGAGGCCAGATGGGGGGCGTTCGGGCCGTATCAGCTTGGCGGCGCATTGTAAGGTCGTCGGGCACAGCATTTGGCCGCAGGAGGGTGTGCAGCGGCCATTCCCAGGAAGCAGCGTATTGTATCACGCGGTAATGCTGCGCGTCCAGTTGCCGAACTAGGGCAGCATATGTGACCGGACGAGGGCCACCGGGATCGTCCCGAAGCTGAGCAGTTCGTCGTGGAACTCCTTGAGGCAGAACGCTCCTGCCTTGGCTCTCTCGTAATCCTCGCGCAGGCGCAGAATCTCGCGCTTCCCCATGGCGTAGCTCATGGGTTGCGTCGGCGAGGCCGTGTAGCGCTGCACCTCCTTGATGGCGTTTGTGCGCTCGAGGCCGGCCATGTCAACCAGCATATTGACGGCCTCGTCAAAGCCCATCCCTCGCGTATGCAGGCCCACGTCAATCACCACGCGGCATGCCCGCCACAGGACGTCCTTGAGCTGGAACAGCCGCGTTCGCGGGTCGGTGTAGAAGCCCGACTCGTACATCATCTCCTCGCAGTACAGCGCCCAGCCCTCGGCGAAGACGCTCGTCCCGAACTGCTTGCGCACGAGCGAATCCACCCGGTTGGCGTGACAGAGCTGCAGGTGGTGCCCGGGATAGCCCTCGTGCAGCGACACGACGGGCAGCCCCCAGTTGCAGTGCCCCTTGAGTTGGTCCTCGCGCCTCTCGGCGGGCGCGGATTCGTCCACCGGCGTCACCCAGAAGAACCCCTTCTGCTGCGCCTCGAAGGGTGCCGGTGACACGTATGCGGCGTACGGCGTCGTGGCGCGCTCGAAAGGCGGCGTCTCCACGACCTCCAGTTCCTCGCCCGGCGGGACGCTCACCAGGTCGTGCTCCCGCACGAAGTCGCGCGCCCGGGCCATTTCGGTGCGATACGCCTCCAGCACACCCTCGGCCGACGGGTGATCTTGCTTGAGCTCCGCGACGATCTCGTGCCACGACTTGCCTCTATCCATCTGCTCTGCCAACTCGTCCATCCGCCGCCGAGTGTCCGCCACGAGCCCTGAGCCGAACTCGTGCAGCTCGTCGGCGTCGTACGGGAGCATGTGGTGCGTCTCGAGCAGGAAGTCGAACAGCTCCCGCCCGATGGCGAAGTCGCCCTCGGCCCGGGGCCGAAGCTCCTCGCGCAGGAAGCGCACGTAGTCGGCGAATGCCTCGTTCGCCCGGCTCGCTGCGGCGAGCACTTGCTCGCGAAGCGCTGGAGTCTGCTCCGCCCACTCGGGCACCGTCTCGCCCCAGAACTCCGCGCCTCCCTCCGCGACTTCCTCGGCCACGCTCACCCACACAGCCGGGATGTTCTCCCCCGTACGCAGGTTGCTCCTCGCGACTTCCAGTAGGCCCGGCACGGCCTCTGTCCGGGCGAGCAGTGACGCCATCCGCTCCTCGAGCGGCGCGAACTCCCGGATGAGCAACAGGAACGGACCGAACAGCGCGATGTCGAGCGGGGCCTGCGGGTACCGGTCCAGCGGCCGCAGCTCCTCCGACGTCCGTATGTCGGCCTCCAGCTCGCACGCGAGCAGGCGCTGGTCGGTCGCTTCGAGGTCGGAGAGATCACTCGTGGCCACCGCCCGCAGGCGCTCTACGTCACCTCGCATTGCTGCCAGGTCGGCCGCGTGGCCCTCCGGAGTGATGTCACCGAGTCGGTCGTCGTAATCGTGGATGCCCATGAACGTCGCCGTCACGGGATGCCGCTCCCAGATGCCGCGGATGGTCTCCTCAACAATCTGCGCGAACTTGGCGCTCATGATACCTTCCTCTGCCCGTCCTCGAGTAGCATGGGCTGTTGGGTCTCCGCCGAGTCGCGGATGGCCTCGTACAGCACCATGCTCCGGTACGAGCTCTCGATGCTCGATTCGGGCTGTCGGT
>JASFTE010000009.1:0-22531 GCA_050114035.1 Armatimonadota bacterium
GCACAGCACCGTCCGCGTGGACGGGAAGGACCAGAACTGCCGGAGCGACCGCGGCGAGTATCGAGCGGCCGAACCGGACACGCACGGCTTCGTGACGAACGAGCACTTCGACTACGCCCGCGACACGCACACGGCAGGCTATGGCAGTCCGGCGGACCGGAGCGTCGTGCACCGCCGTCGGATCCTGTTCGTGAAGCCCGAGTACTGGATCGTGGTCGATGACCTGGCCGCGGGCGATGACGCGGAACACGTGGCCGACTCCCAGTTCGTCGTCAACGCCGCGGGCGGAGCGGTCGGCGAAGACGACCGCCGGTTCGTGAGCAGCCCGGAGGGGGAGAACGGAGCGCGGATCGCCATCGTGCCGCTCGACCCGACCGCGATGGCGGTGCGCGTCGCCAAAGGGGAGACGGAGCCCGAGGTGATGGGCTTCCTGCCGGAGGGATTCGAGAAGCTGCGCCCCGTACCCACGGTCGTCTACTCGAGCCGCTTCCGCGGCGCCGCCCTCATGCCGTACGCCATCGTCCCGTTCCGCGGTGAGGACTGCCCGGTCGCCCATGTCGAGTGCAGCCGCACAGGCGATGGTCTTCGCGCGACGCTGGCCCTGCGGACCGGCGCCAGGCACGACGTTGAGATCGGGCCGACCAGGCTGACATTCGCCGCTGAAGGCCGACAGTTCGAGGCGACGGAGCCCGCATTGGCCGCCAGAGCAGGCGAGTAAGGCAGGCCGAAGGGCGTGCGTTCCGATGCTCGAGGGCTCGGGGCGAGCCCCTTGACCCATCGCCGGAACCGGGATATATTACGAGTCCTCTCAGGAACCAGTTGGGCCGGCCGCCGCACGCGCGGGAGCGCGCCGCTCCGGCGCGAACTGATGTCAACGGACGAGTCCGTTGTGCCGTCGCGGAGTTGGACGCCTGAGGAGACAGCCAATCGCTCATCACAGAGGGAGGCCTGCGTGGCCTCCCACATGCTGTCGCAGGCCGGCTCGGGGCGTCCGTCCTCAGCGCGACAACCTGACCAGTGAAGCGACACAGACGCATTCGGAGCCCGTACGTGTATCCTCACGGCGAGAAACAGCCAGCACCGAGGCGCGGACCGGCACAGGCGCAGAACACCACCCGCCGCCGGATTCCTCCGTGCGTCTGCAGACCGACCGCAGGGAGTGACGCATGAGTAAGCCCAGTGTCTGGCGCCGGAGCGGACAGAAGGCGCGTCGGGAGGGCTCGACCCGGCGGCCCGTACGTTCGGCCTCGCCCAGCGTGTGGCGCCTGCGGCCTCCTGCCCCGCCCCCCGCGGCGGCGGAGGCGCCGGCCAAGGAACGAAAGAAGCGCTACTACACCGTCGAAATCAACGAGGCGTGGTGCAAGAACTGCGGCATCTGCAGCGCCTACTGCCCCACTGGGACGCTCGCGGACGGCGGCCACGGAGACCCGCGCATCACGGACATGGACCTGTGCAACGGCTGCCAGCTCTGCGTGGTCCGCTGCCCGGACTTCGCCGTCCTCGTTGTGGAGAGGAGCAATGGCGATGGCCGCGCGGACGAGTAGGTCCGCCGAGACCCGTCTGACCCAGGGCAACGAGGCCTGCGCCGAGGCCGCCCTCCTGGCCGGCGTCCGCTTCTTCGCCGGCTACCCCATCACACCGTCATCCGAGATCGCCGAGCACATGGCCCTGCACCTGCCGCGGGTGGGCGGCAAGTTCATCCAGATGGAGGACGAGATCGCCTCCATGGCCGCGGTCGTGGGTGCGAGCCTGTGCGGCGCCAAGGCCATGACGGCCACCAGCGGGCCGGGGCATTCCTTGAAGCAGGAGAACATCGGCTTCGCGCGCCTCGCCGAGGTGCCGGCCCTCATCGTCAACATCCAGCGCGGCGGGCCGAGCACGGGTCTGCCGACGTATCCTTCACAGCAGGACATCATGCAGGTGCGCTGGGGGCCCCATGGGGACCACCCGGCCGTGGCGCTGGCGCCCGCGTCCGTGAAGGAGATGTTCGACCTCACGGTCCACGCCGTGAACATCGCCGAGCGCCTCCGCACGCCCGTCACGCTCCTGGGCGACGAGGTCGTTGCCCACATGCGCGAGAAGCTCACCATCCCCGACGAGGTCGAGATCGTGGACCGGGTGCGCCCCGACTGCCCGCCCGACGAGTACCTCGCCTACGCGGCGGACGAGGAGACTCTCGTTCCGCCAATGGCCGCCTACGGCGAGGGCTACCGGTTCCACGTCACCGGCCTCATGCACGACGAGACGGGATTCCCGAGCAATGACCCGGACAACGCCCGGCGGCTGCTGAAGCGGCTGCTGGACAAGGTCGAGCTGGCGAAGGACGACATAACCTACGTCGAGCACTACTACCTGGACGATGCCGATGTCGGCGTCGTCGCCTACGGGATCACATCCCGCGTGGCGCTCCGCGCCGTTCGCGACGCGCGCGAACAGGGGATCAGAGCGGGCCTCCTGGACCTGAAGACAGTGTGGCCCTTCCCGGAGAAGCAGGTGGCCGAGGTGAGCGAACAGGTGGACCTACTCCTGGCCCCGGAGATGAACCTCGGTCAGCTTCGGTTTGAGATCGAACGCGCCGCCGGGGGCCGCTGCGAGGTCGTGGGCGTCAATCTCGTCGGCGGCGAGGTGCTCAAGCCCCAGGACATCCTCAGCGCCATCACCGGAGCCCCACAGCCCGCGGCGCCGGCCTGATGCGCCCGGCGCGCCTCCTGGGCGCCGATGGAAAGAGGGAGCCTGCATTGCCGCGATCACGCGCGATCGATAAGAAGTACCTGCGCATGGAGCACTTCCCGCACATCTGGTGCGCCGGCTGCGGGCACGGGATCATCATGGGCGCCTTCCTGCGTGCGGTGGAGGCGCTCGAGCTGGACCAGGACAAGGTAACCGCCGTGTCCGGCATCGGCTGCTCGTCGCGTCTGCCCGGGTACCTGGATTTCAACACCCTGCACACAACCCACGGCCGCGGCATCGCCTTCGGCACCGGCGTGAAGCTCGCCAGGCCGGAGATGACCGTGGTCATCATGACCGGCGACGGCGACCTGGCTGCCATCGGCGGCAACCACTTCATCCACGCGGCGCGCCGCAACATCGACATCACCTGCATCTGCTTCAACAACCACATCTACGGCATGACCTCGGGGCAGGTCTCCCCCACCACACCCTTCAAAGCGAACGCCACCACATCGCCCCACGGCAATGTGGAGCACCCCTTCGACCTGTGCGAGCTGGCGGGGGCGGCTGGCGCCACCTATGTGGCGCGCAGCACCAGCTACCACGCCGCCCAACTCCCCCGCATGATCCGCAAGGCCATCGAGAACCCGGGGTTCTCCTTCGTGGATATCATCAGCGGCTGTCCGACCTACTATGGCCGACGCAATGACCTGCGCACGGCCGTGGACCTCCTGCAGTGGCAGAAGGACAACTCGGTGCCCGTCCGAGAGGCCGCGAAGATGACCCGCGAGCAGCGCGAGGGGAAGTACGTCATCGGCGAGCTCGTTGACCGGCGTGCGCCGGAGTTCTGCTCCGAGTACCAGAAGCTCATCGACCGCGCGCAAGGGAGAGCTGCCTGATGGCTCAGCCTGCCGACCGATACGAAGTGCGACTGTCGGGCTCCGGCGGACAGGGGATCATCACGGCGGGCATCATCCTGGCCGAGGCCGCCGGGGTGCACGAGGGCAAGAGCGTCGTGCAGACCCAGTCCTACGGGCCCGAGTCCCGCGGGGGCGCCGCCCGTGCCGAGGTGGTCATCAGCGCCGGCGAGATAGACTTCCCCAAGGTCATTCGGCCCAACCTCCTGCTGGCCATGACCCAGGAGGCGTGCGACGCGTACGCGGGCGATCTCGTCGAGGCCGGCACGGCCCTGCTCGACAGCACATTCGTCCACGATGTCCCGGACGGGGAGAACATCTACGCCATACCCATAACGCAGGTTGCACGCGACCAGGCGGGCCGGGCCATTGTTGCCAACATCGCCGCCCTGGGCATCATCACGGCCGCGATGGGCATCGTCAGCCGCGATTCCATGCACGCGGCCGTACTCGCCCGGGTGCCGCGAGGCACCGAGGCGCTCAACGAGAAGGCGCTCGAGGTCGGCTACGCCCTCGCCGAGGAGCACTGGAACACGAGCCCATGAAGATCCACGAATACCAGGCCAAAGAGGTCCTTCGTGCCCACGGCGCCGTTACTCCCAATGGCCGTGTCGCGAGCACGCCCGATCAGGCATTCGAAATCGCAGCGGACCTTGGCGGGAAGGTCGTCGTGAAGGCGCAGGTGCACGTCGGCGGGCGCGGCAAGGCCGGCGGCATCAAAGTGGCCGATGACCCGGCGGCCGCGCGCGACATCGCCGAGGCCATGCTCGGCACCGACCTCAAGGGGCTGACCGTCGAGAAGGTGCTCGTCGAAGAGGCCATCGACATCGCCCAGGAGTACTACCTCGGCATCGTGCTGGACCGCAGCGGCCGGTGCAACACGCTGATGGTCAGCGCCGAGGGCGGCGTGGACATCGAGGAGCTCGCCGAGCGCAGCCCCGAGAAGATCGCGAAGCTCGCCATCGATCCGGGCAGAGGATTGGCCGACTTCCAGATGCGCCAGGTCTGTTACGACGCGGCCGTCGATCGCAAGATCATCCTCCCGGCATGCAAGTTCCTCCGCGGCCTCTACAGCGCCTACCTGGCCGTGGACGCCAACCTCGCCGAGATCAACCCGCTCGTCGTGACCGGGGCGGGCGAGGTCGTCGCCGCCGACGCCAAAATCAACGTGGACGACAGCGCGCTCTACCGGCAGCCGGAGATCGCCGACCTGGCCGAGGAGTCGGAAGCCGACGAGATCGAGGTGGAGGCGGCCCGGCGCGGCATCCAGTACGTGCGCCTGGACGGTGACGTGGGCGTGCTGGGGAACGGCGCCGGTCTGGTCATGGCAACGCTGGACGAGGTGAAGAACGCCGGCGGGGCTCCGGCCAACTTCCTGGACATCGGCGGCGGCGCGAGGGCCGATCTGGTGCGGAACTCCCTCGACCTCATCATGATCACCCCGGGCGTCAAGGGGATCTTCTGCAACGTCTTCGGCGGCATAACGCGCTGCGACGAGGTCGCCCGCGGCATCGTCGCGGCCAAGGCCAAGCTCGACATCGCCGTGCCCATGGTGGTACGGCTCACGGGCACCAACGAGGAGGAGGGCCGCGGCATTCTCGCCGACGCCGGCCTCGTGGCCGCCGACAGCATGCAGGAGGGCGCCGCGAAGATCGTCGAGCTCACGACGTAGGCAGGAACAACCAATGGGAATCCTGATCGACAAGAGCACAAAGGTCATCGTCCAGGGCATGTCCGGACGCGAGGGCGAGTTCCACTCCCGGGCCATGATCGAGTACGGCACGAACGTCGTGGCCGGCGTCACCCCGGGCAAGGGCGGGACCGAGGTCCTCGACCGGCCCATGTACGACAGCGTCAAGGCCGCCGTGGACGCCACGGGCGCGACCGCCTCGGTCATCTTCGTCCCGATGCAGTTCGCGGCGGACGCCGTGATGGAAGCGGCGAGTGCGGACCTCGATGTCGTGGCGTGCATCACTGAGGGCATCCCCGTGCAGGACATGGTCGGCGTGGTGGACTACGCACAGGAGCGGGGCACGCGCCTCGTCGGCCCGAACTGCCCGGGCATGGTGACGGCGGACGAGTGCAAGCTGGGCATCATGCCGGGGCACATCTTCACACGCGGCCCCGTCGGCCTTGTGTCCCGGAGCGGCACCCTGACCTACGAGGTCGTGGACCTGCTCACCCGCGCCGGCATCGGGCAATCAACGTGCGTGGGCGTCGGCGGCGACCCGATACTGGGGACGCGCTTCATCGATCTACTGCCGCTCTTCGAGGCCGACGACGCCACTGAGGTAGTGATGCTGATTGGGGAGATCGGCGGGTCGGACGAGGAGGTGGCGGCGGAGTACATCGCCACCATGCAGACGCCCGTGGTGGGCTTCATCTCGGGCCGGACGGCCCCTCCGGGCAAGCGCATGGGCCACGCGGGCGCCATCATCTCCGGCGGCACAGGCACGCCGGAGGCCAAGGTGGAGGCGCTCACGGCGGCGGGCGTGCCCATCGCCGATGCACCGCACGAGATTCCCGCGCTGGTGCAGCAGCAGCTCGCAGCCAGCAGTTCCGGCGCCTAGGCGCCTCAGTTCCTCAGCCTCTCCCAACAGCGGCCCGTTCTGACCTTCCAGTTACATGGCCGGCCCCAATGGGTCGCGCCGCCGGCCGACGAAGAGCTTGGCGGAGTTGAGGAACACGGCCAGGTCGGGAATGACGTGCGCCGCGGCGGCTACCATGGGCCCGATGAGGCCAGCAGCGGCCAGAGACATGCCCACCACGTTGAAGGCAATGCCGATGAACAGGTTCTGCTTGATCGTCGCGAAGGCCGCGCGCCCGATCTGCACCGCCTCGGCGATGCGCTCGAGTTCGTCGGACATGAGAGCCACGTCCGCCGCCTCGATCGCGGCGTCGGTCCCCGCAGCTCCCATGGCCATGCCGACGGTGGCCTCAGCCAGGGCGGGGGCGTCGTTGATGCCATCGCCCACCATGATGACCTTCCGGTCCTGCTCGACCAACTCCCGCACGCGGGCGACCTTGTCCTCCGGAAGCGCTTCCGCCTCGAACCTGGCAATGCCTATTCGCCTGGCCACCGCCGCGGCAGTGCGTGAGTTGTCGCCCGTCAGCATGATGAGCTCGTGCAGACCGAGCTCAGCGAGATGCTCCACCGCGGGGGCCGCGCTGTCGCGCACCACGTCTGCCACTGCAATGAACCCACACATCTGGCCATCGTGACCCACCAGCATTACCGTCTGGCCGTCCTGTTCGCGCTCCGCGGCAGCCCTCTCGAGGCGCTCAGGGAGCTCGATGCCTGCCTGAGCCATCAGCTCGCGGCTGCCCACCACCACGGTGCTGCCGTTGAGCCTGGCTCTCACTCCGCGGCCCCGCAGCACCTCGAAGGACTCGGGCTCCCGGATCTCGAGGCGGCGCTGCCTCGCCTCCTCAACAATGGCCGAGGCCAGCGGATGCTCGGAGGGGCTTTCCGCCGAGGCCACCAACTGCAGGACTTCTGCCGCCGTATGCGCCGGGCAGGAGACCACTTCAGTCACCTCGGGCCTGCCGATGGTCACCGTGCCCGTCTTGTCAAATACAACTGTGTCCGCGTTGCCCAACTCCTCGAGGTACGCGCCGCCCTTTATGAGAATGCCCCGCCGCGAGGCGCGGCCGATGCTCGCCACGACTGCCAGCGGCGTGGCCAGGGCGACGGCACAGGGGCAGGCGATGACGATGACGGTAATGCCGGCCCTGATGGCCCGCACGACCTCGCCCGAGACCGGCCACCAGATGAGCACGGTCAACAGTGCCACACCAATCACCACGGGCGTGAAGTAGGCGGCGAAGCGATCCGCCACGCGCTGTGCGGGGGCCTTGCGCTCGTGCGCCTCCTCGACCATGCGGATGATCCTGCCGATGGTGGTGTCGCGACCCACGCGCTCCACGGCCACCGCGAGTGCGCCCAGGTCCGCGATGGTCCCGGCGAACACGTGGTCGCCCTCCCTCTTCTCCACCGGCATCGGCTCCCCAGTGATGGTGGCCTCGTTGATAGCCGCATGGCCACCTACGATGCGCCCGTCCACCGGGATGCGCTCCCCCGATTTGACCAGCACCACGTCGTCGTGGCGGATGTCGTCCACGTCCACAAGCATCTGCCGGGCGTCTCGTCGGACGGTGGCCTGGCGCGGCGCCGCAGCGATGAGGTCACGGATAGCAGCGCGGCTGCGCGCGACGGTGTAGGTTTCCAGCAGCGCAGCTACGGCCACGAACCAAGCGATGACAGCGCCCGCCAGGAACTCCCCGATGGCGCAGGCAGCGGCCACACCGATGAACATGAATGTGGGCGCGTCAATGGCGCGCCGGCGCAGGGCGCCCCCGGCCGCCGTGGCCAGGGGCCAACCTAGGACGATCACCGCCACGATGGCCAGCACGTCGAAGGGGACGCGCTCGGGCAGCACCGCCCGCCAACTGAGCAGGATAAGGACGCCGCCGGACGCTATGCGGGCGATGCGCCACAGCCGGTCGGCGCGTTCGCGGTGTTGCTCGCGTTCCGGATCGGCCACGCGGTAGCCCAGCGCCTCGATGCGCGCGGCAAGCTCGTCCGGGGCCGGATCGACCCCGGGCCGGTAGCGCACGGTCGCCTTCTCGGCATCGAAGCTCACCGTCGCCTGCGCTACGCCCGCGACGTCGCCGAGGGTCGTCTCAATGGCCTGCGCGCAGGACGCGCAGTGCATGCCGCGAACAGCCAACTCAACCCGTGCGTCGTGGTCGCGATTACTCATTTGCCGGCGACTCCTGTTCATGGCGTGGACTAGCGGTGTTCGAGGTGCGCCAGGCAATCCCTGATCCAGTTCAGCACGTGGTCGTCGTCGAGCGAGTAGTAGGCCAACTTGCCCTCGCGTCGGAACTTCACCAGCCGCATTGCCCGCAGCAGCCGCAACTGCTGCGAGACAGCGGCGCTGGTCACCTGCAGCAGTGCTGCCAGATCGCACACACACAGCTCGGCCTCCGCCAGAGCCAGGAGTATCCCGGCTCTGGTAGGATCAGCCAGCATCTGGAAGGTGTCGCATAGCCGCTGCACGCGGTCCGGGGACTGCATGCGCCGACGCACCGCCGTGACCTTCGCCTCGTCCACGTAATGGACGTCGCAGGCGCCTTTCGCTGCCGCCTTGATCGCCATGCCGGGGCTCCTTTAATCGATTGCTTAATCGTTTACTATATATACACCATATGCCCACCTTGTCAAACCGAGGTAGCTCACCAATTGCGCTGGCGGCAAGATAAGGCCCTCGCCGATATGATCGGTTACAGCCGCGGGAGTGCAACGGTGGCGTTGGGAGGGCTCAGACGGGAGGGCCGCCCGCGTGTCCGGGCGCAAAACACCAGCAAGCCGTGCCACCCGGCCGTGTCTTGTCGGCAGCATCCCCGCGATTGGTTAGCGAGGTAACCGACATGGCAGGCCGGACGCGGTATGACGTGCTGCACTCGAGGACGAGCGGGCTTTGGGCCCTGCACTCAGGAGGAGGCGAACGTGATGCACGCACTATCTCGGCGAGATTGGGCGAAGCTGGTCAGTTCGTCGGCAGTAGGAGCGGCGGCAGTGGCGCTGCCCGGGGCGGCGGGAGCGCAGGTGCGCGGCGGCGCGAACGAGTATACGCTTCCGGATCTGCCGTATGCGGTGGACGCGCTGGAGCCGCATCTGGACGGCGAGATACTCGCCATCCATCATGACAAGCACCATGCGGGGTATGTGCGAGGGCTGAACGCGGCGCTGAGCAAGCTGGAGGAGGCCCGGGCCGGCGGCGACTACGCGGCGATCCAGGCGCTGTCGCGGGCCACGGCGTTCCACGGCTCCGGGCACGTGCTGCACACGCTGTATTTCGGCAACCTGACGCCGAAGCCGGTGAAGCCCGGCGGTGCGCTGGCCCGGACTATCGGCGCGCAGTTTGGCGGCGTCGAGGCGCTGCTGGCGCAGCTCACGGCGGCGACGAGCAAGGTGGCCGGGAGCGGCTGGGGGATGCTGGCGTACGAGCCCATGGGCGACCGGCTGGTGGTGCTGCAGATCGAGAAGCACGAGAACCAGATGCTGTGCGGGGCAGTGCCGCTGCTGGTGATCGACGTGTGGGAGCACGCGTACTACCTGCAGTACCAGCACCGGCGGGCAGACTACGTCAACGCGATGACAAACGTGATCCACTGGGGCGAGGTCGAGGCGAGGCTCTCCCAGGCGCAGAAGCTCTGAGAAGGGCACGCTGGTGCGTGTGCCGAACTGAATTCGAGGAGAGGTGAGCACCGTGTTCTGCTATCAGTGCGAACAGACTGCGAAGGGGACCGGATGCACCGCGCGGGGAGTGTGCGGCAAGGCCCCCGAGACGGCAGCGCTCCAGGATCTGCTGATCCACGCCACCAAGGGCCTGTCCATGTACGCCCACAGGGCACGGGAGCTGGGCGCGACGGATCGGGAGGTGGACGTTTTCACGGTAGAGGCGCTGTTTAGCACGGTCACAAACGTCAACTTCGATCCGCAGCGGCTGCGGCAACTGCTGGTGCAGGCGGCCGAGGTGCGGGACCGGGCCAAAGGCCTGTATGAGGAGGCATGCAGCAAGGCCGGGAGCACGCCTGAGGCGCTATCGGGGCCGGCGGCCTGGCAACCCGCCGCCGACCTGGAGGGGCTCGTACAGCAAGGCGAGGAGGTGTCCATCGAGAAGCGGCGCGAGGCGCTTGGTGACGATGTCGCCGGGCTGCAAGAACTCGTCACGTATGGCCTCAAGGGCATGGCGGCGTACGCCGACCACGCTCAGATCCTGGGCCACGAAGATGCCGATGTCTATGCGTTCTTCCACGAGGCCCTGGACTTCTTGACCAAGGATGCGCCGACGACGGACGAGCTGGTGTCCATGGCGCTGCGCTGCGGGGAGATCAACCTCACGGTCATGGGGATGCTCGACGCGGCGCACACCAGCACGTACGGCCATCCGGAGCCGACGCCGGTGCGCGTCCAGCCCGTCGAGGGGAAGGCCATCCTGGTCTCCGGCCACGACCTGAGGGATCTGGAGGAGCTCCTGAAGCAGACCGAGGGCAAGGGCATCAACGTCTATACGCACGGTGAGATGCTCCCGGCCCACGGGTACCCGGGGCTCAAGCGCTACGAGCACCTGGCGGGCAACTACGGGGGCGCGTGGCAGGATCAGCGGAAGGAGTTCGAGCAGTTCCCCGGCGCCATTCTCATGACGACGAACTGCATCCAGTCGCCACGGGACGGGTACACGGACCGCATATTCACCAGCGGCCTCGTCGCCTGGCCGGGGGTCACGCACGTCAGCGACCGGGACTTCGCACCGGTCATCGAGGCGGCCCTGGCGGCGGATGGCTTTGCCGAGGACGGGCCGGACAGCACCATCCTCGTCGGATTCGGGCACGAGGCCGTGCTGGGCGTCGCGGACAAGGTGGTGGAAGCCGTGAAGGGCGGCGCCGTGAGGCACTTCTTCCTCATCGGCGGTTGCGATGGCGCAAAGCCCGGGCGCAACTACTACACGGAGCTCGCCGAGGCGGTCCCCGACGACTGCGTCATTCTGACCCTCGCGTGCGGCAAGTACCGGTTCAACAAGCTGGAGTTCGGGGACATCGGGGGGATCCCGCGGCTGCTGGACGTGGGGCAGTGCAACGACGCGTACTCAGCGATCCAGATTGCGGTGGCGCTGGCGGACGCATTCGACACGGACGTCAACGATCTGCCGCTCTCGCTCATCGTCTCGTGGTACGAGCAGAAGGCCGTGTGCATCCTGCTGACGCTGCTGCATCTGGGCATCAAGGGCATTCGCCTGGGGCCCAGTCTGCCGGCGTTCGTCACGCCACCCGTGCTGCAGGTCCTGGTGGACACGTTCGACCTGAAGCCGATCTCCACGGTCGAAGAAGACCTCGCGGCCATCCTGGGATGACGCGCAGACCCGGCCGGGAGCGAGGTGGACACAGACGATGGACGCGGTCGCGCTGGCCCGGATCCAGTTCGCCGTGACGGTGGGGTTCCATTACATCTTCCCCTCCCTGACCATCGGGCTGGCCTGGCTGATCTTCTGGATCATGACGCGGTACTGGCGCACCGGTGAGCCGATCTACCGCGCCATGGCCCGGTTCTGGATCAAGCTGTTCGGACTCAGCTTCGCCGTGGGCGTGGCCACCGGCATCGTGATGGAGTTCCAGTTCGGGACGAACTGGGCCGGGTACTCACGGTTCGTCGGTGACATCTTCGGCGCGCCACTGGCGGCCGAGGCGCTCCTGGCCTTCTTCCTGGAGTCCACCTTCCTGGGAGTGCTGCTCCTGGGCTGGAATCGCGTCTCGGTCAGGGGACACTGGTTCTCGTCCCTGATGGTGGCCGTCGGGGCCACACTCTCGGGCTTCTGGATCGTCGCGGCCAACTCGTGGATGCAGACGCCGGCCGGGTACGAGTTCAACGAGGCGCTGGGCCGGGCCGAGCTGACGAGCTTCGCCGCGGCGGTCCTGAACCCCTCGACCGTGCCCCGGTTCCTGCACACCATCGCCGGCACGCTGGTATCCGGCGCCTTCTTCATGCTGGGGATCAGCGCGTGGTACCTGCTCAAGGGGCGGCACACTGAATTCGCCAGGCGGTCGCTGCGGCCGGCGCTGCTTCTCGGCTTCGTGGGTTCGGTGGGCCAGCTCGGCCTCGGCCACTATCACGCCGTTCAGGTAGCGGCCACACAGCCCGAGAAGCTCGCCGCCATCGAGGGCATATTCGAGACCCAGAGGCGGGCGCCAGCGCTGCTGTTCGGCATTCCCGACCCGGACGCGGAGAGGATGCGGGCCGCGATCAGGGTCCCGGGCCTTCTCAGCCTGATGGCTTTCGGCAGCCTGGACGCCGAGGTGCGCGGCCTCAAGGACGTCCCGAGGGGCGAGTGGCCCCCCGTGGCGCTGACATTCTACTCATTCCACCTCATGGTCGCGCTCGGGATGTACTTCATTGCGCTCACGGCCGTGGGGCTCGTGCTTCTCTGGCGGCGGGCGCTGTATGGACACTTCCTGTACCTGCGGGTGGCGCTGACGTCCATCGCGCTGCCGGTGGTGGCGGCGGAGCTGGGATGGATAACGGCGGAGGTCGGCCGGCAGCCGTGGATCGTGTACCGCCTGCTGAGGACGAGCGACGCCGTGTCGGTGGTGGTGCCCGCCGGCCAGGTGCTGTTCTCGCTCATCATGTTCTGCCTGATCTACGCGCTGCTGTTCGCCGTGTGGGTCTACCTGGTGTGGCGCGAGATGAGGAGGGGGCCGGAGCCGCCGGGCGGCACCCCGGGAGGGGAGGTGTCACAGCCCGCATGAGCCCCCTGCAGACGATCTGGTTCTTCATCATTGGCCTGCTCTTCACCGCGTACGCCATCCTGGACGGCTTCGATCTCGGGGTGGGCTTCTGGTACCCGTTCAGCGGCCGCGACCGGCACCGCCGCACGATGCTGAGGGCCATCGGGCCCGTCTGGGACGGGAACGAGGTGTGGCTCGTGGCGGCCGGTGGCGCCCTCTTCGCCGCCTTTCCGCCGGTGTACGCCGCGGCCTTCAGCGGGATGTACCTGGCGTTGATGCTGGTGCTGCTCGGCCTGATCCTCCGCGCGGTGGCCATCGAGTTCCGCGGCCACGACCCGTCGCCCCGGTGGCGCAGGGCCTGGGACAGGGCCTTCGCCGTGGGGAGCATCCTGCCGGCCCTTCTCTTCGGCGTCGCGGTCGGCAACATCGTGCGCGGGCTGCCGATGGACGACGCCGGGAACTTCGCCGGGTCCTTCATCGGCCTCCTGAACCCGTACGCGCTTGTGGTCGGTCTCCTGAGCCTCGCCATGTTCGCAACGCACGGAGCGCTGTACGTGGCCGTGAAGACCGAGGGGTACCTCGCCGCCCGAGCGCGCCGGTGGGCGCAGACGGCGTGGGTCGGGTACGTGCTGCTGTTCGTCGTCGTGACCGCCGCCACACTTGCCACGCAGTCCCGGGCGCGGGAGAACTTCGACCTCGCGCCGCGGCTGTGGATCCTGCCCGTGGGCGCTCTGGCTGCCATCGTCATGATCGGCCTGCTGAACCGGGGAGGCCGGGAGCGCAAGGCCTTCGCATTGTCCTCGGTATCCATCGTCGCCCTGATGGCACTCTGGGGCGCGGCCATCTTCCCGGATCTGGTGCCCGCGCTCGGGAGGCCGGACCGCAGCCTCAGCGCGATGAATGCCTCGTCCTCCGAGCTGACGCTCAAGACGATGCTGATCCTGGCGGCGCTGGCGATGCCGTTCGTCATCGCGTACACGACGTGGGTGTATCGCACGTTCGGGGGCAAGGTGAGGTTGGATGATGAGGCGTACTAGACGTCGCATCGCCAGGCAGGACGCGTGCGGAATCGGAGGCGGAGGATGAACCGCAGTGCGAAGGCAACGAAGGTAGCCGAGGGCGTCTACTGGGTGGGAGCCATTGACTGGGCCATCCGTGATTTCCACGGCTACCAGACGTCCCGCGGCTCGACGTACAACGCCTATCTCGTGCTGGCAGACAAGATCACGCTCATAGACACGGTCAAGGCGCCGTTCAAGGACGACATGCTCTCCCGCGTCGCTTCAGTTGTCGATCCGGGCGACATCAGCTACATCGTCTCGAACCACTCCGAGATGGACCACTCCGGCTGCCTGCCGGAGGTGATCGAGGCGGTGCGGCCGGAGAAGGTGTTCGCCTCCCAGATGGGCGTGAAGACGCTCGCGGCGCACTTCCACGGGGGCCACGAGATCGCGGCGGTCAAGGACGGCGAGACGCTGAGCCTGGGCAACCGGAGCCTCACGTTTCTCGAGAGCCGCATGCTGCACTGGCCGGACAGCATGGTGACCTACATGCCCGACGCGGGCGTGCTCTTCTCCCAGGACGCTTTCGGGATGCACCTTGCCTCCGGCGAGCGGTTCGCCGATGAGATCGACGATGCCATCCTCGAGTGGGAGTCGACCAGGTACTTCGCCAACATCCTCCTGCCCTTCTCGCCGCTCATCACCAAGTTCCTGCAGAAGGTGGCCGAGCTCGGCATCACCATCGACGTCGCCGCCACCGACCACGGCCCGATCTGGCGCGGCGATGACGTGGCGAAGATCGTCGGCTGGTACTCCCAGTGGGCCGCCCAGAAGCCGACAAACAAGGCCGTGGTGGTCTACGACACGATGTGGGGCAGCACGGCGAGCATGGCGAGCGCGATCGCCGAGGGGCTCATGGCGGGCGGAGGCTGCGTCGAGGTGATGCAACTGGGAGCGTGTCATCGCAGCGACGTCGCGGCGGAGCTGCTGGACGCCGGCGCGCTCCTGGTCGGGTCACCGACTCTGAACAGCAACATGTTCCCAACGGTGGCGGACGTGTTGACGTATCTCAAGGGCCTGAAGCCGCAGAACCTCATCGGCGCGGCCTTCGGCTCGTACGGCTGGGGCAGCAAGGTGGCGGAGGAGCTGACGGAGGTACTCGACGCCATGAAGGTCGAGCTCGTGGGTGAACCGATCAAGGTGCGGTACGTCCCGGACGAGGAAGCCCTGGCCGAGTGCCACGCCCTCGGTGCACGCGTCGCCGAGAGGCTCAAAGCCCTGTCGAGAGGAGCCACGAGATGAAGAAGCTCGTCTGTGACGCCTGCGGGTACGTGCACGATCCGGCCAAAGGAGACCCCGACAGCGGCGTCGAGCCGGGGACGGCCTTTGAGGATCTTCCGGACGATTGGGGCTGTCCGGTGTGCGGGGTCGACAGGGAGGAGTTCTCGCCGGCCGAGGAATGAGTCGCCCCACCCGCGTTCACAATCTTCGATTCTGCGTTCGGCGTGGACTGCCGGTCTGATTTGCTCACCGAAGTAGAGCCAGGCTCTCATCGCAAGACCCGTGAGACGGGCGGAAGGGAGAACTGACGATGGAACTGCAGGGATCGAGAACGGAGACAAACATCCTGACCGCATTTGCCGGCGAGTCGCAGGCGCGGAACCGCTACAGCTACTTCGCCAGCCAGGCCAAGAAGGACGGATTCGAACAGATCGCCGACGCCTTCGAGGAGACGGCCAACCAGGAGAAAGAGCACGCCAAGCGGCTGTTCAAGCTCCTGGAGGGCGGTGAGGTAGAGGTTCAGGCAGCCTTCCCGGCGGGCGTCATCGGCGCCACTGCAGAGAATCTTGAAGCCGCGGCGGGCGGCGAGAACCACGAATGGACCGAGATGTACCCTGGCTTTGCCATGGTGGCCCGGGAGGAGGGTTTCGACGGCATCGCCACCATATTCGAGTCCATCGCGGTGGCTGAGAAGCAGCACGAGAAGCGCTATCTGGGGCTGCTGGCCAACGTGAAGGCCGGCACCGTGTTCAAGAAGGCTGAGGCCGTCGTGTGGCGCTGCCGCAACTGCGGCTACCTTGAAGAGGGCGCCGAGGCGCCGCAGCTATGTCCGGCGTGCGCGCACCCGCAGGCGCACTTCGAGCTGCTGGCCGAGAACTGGTAGCGCACGCACCGAGGCGGGGGCCCGGCATAACGCAATACGCGGAGAAAGGACGAGTCTCAGTCGCGAATCGACTGGAAGTGTACAAGTGCGAGGTGTGCGGCAACATCGTGGAGGTCCTCCACGGCGGTGCGGGGACGCTGGTGTGCTGCGCCGAGAACATGAAGCTGATGGCCGAGGGCACAGTGGACGCCGCCCGGGAGAAGCACGTTCCGGTGGTCGAGCGCACGGATGCCGGCGTCAAGGTGACCGCGGGCAGTGAGGCGCACCCGATGGAAGTGACCACTACATCGAGTGGATCGAGATCATAGCCGACGGGGCCGCGTACCGGCGGTTCCTCAACCCGGGGGAAGCGCCCGAGGCCGCGTTCGACATCGAAGCCGACGAGATCACCGCGCGGGAGTACTGCAACCTGCACGGTCTGTGGAAGGCCTGAGGCGACGCCGAGTGCGCGGCGACCGCAGTGCACCGGGCAGGGCGGGACATGGAAGGGAACGTTGGGCTCGCATTCCTCCTGACGGCAGGAGCCGGGCTTTCGACAGTCCTCGGCAGCCTCATCGGGCTGGCGGTGCGGAAGCCCGGCCCGGGCTTCATGAGCTTCACGCTGGGCTTCTCGGCAGGCGTGATGGTGCTCGTGTCCTTCGTCGAGCTGCTGCCGGGGAGCATCGAGTCGCTCGGGTTCCTCAGCGCGCACGTGGCGTTCTTCGCGGGAATGGCGGCGTTCTTTCTCATCGACTTCCTCATTCCCCACGATTACGTCGGGCAGGAGGACAGGCCTCCGGGCCAATCTGCTGAGACGCTGAAGCGCACCGGTCTGCTGGTCGCGGTGGGGATAGGGATACACAACCTGCCGGAGGGGATGGCCACCTTCGCGGCGGCGCTGGAGGATGTGCACCTGGGCGTCGCCATCGCCGTAGCCATCGCGATCCACAACATCCCGGAGGGGCTGGCGGTGTCGGCGCCGGTGTACGCGGCCACGGGCAGCCGCGGGAAGGGCTTCCTGTGGTCGTTCCTCTCGGGCGTGAGTGAGCCGCTGGGGGCCGGGCTGGCCGCCGTCGTGCTCCTCCCCTTCCTGACACCCGCAGTCCTGGGGTGGGTTCTGGGAGGCGTGGCCGGCATCATGGTCGCCATCGCGCTGGACGAGCTTGTCCCGGCCGCCAAGGCATACGGCAGCGCCCACACTCCCATCGCCGGCATCATGGCCGGCATGGTGGTGATGGCGGCGAGTCTGTGGCTGCTGGGGTGATGGCGTCCAGGGGACGCGAGGGTCGACGAGAGAAGGGACAGGAGACTCGGCACAGCACTGGCCCTCATGATGGCTGCCGTGCCACGCCACCTCGATATCTGTGTGGCGACCGACGCATCTGAAGCCAAGGCGGCCCAACCGCGTGCGGAGAGAGCACACTGGGTTGGTCTTCACGGAGTTCTCCCTGATGCCCGTGTTGACCGCCGTGGAGAACGTGGAGCTGCCGCTTATCTGGGGCAGCGCCCGGGACCGACAGCGGGCCGTGGGGCTGCTCGAGGCGGTGGGCCTCGGCCACAGGCTGACCCACCGTCCCACGGAGCTCTCGGGCGGGGAGATGCAGCGTGTGGCCCTTGCCCGAGCGCTCATCAACCAGCCCCTGGTGCTGCTCGCCGACGAGCCCACGGGCCGGCTGGAAAGCCAAGCCCGTGATGAGATCATTGACCTGTTCAACGAGCTCCGGCGGGAGGCCCTCCCGACCATCATCGCCACGCACGGCCGGAAGCAGGCATCGAGGTGCGACCGGCTGCTGGAGCTCCGCGACGGGCGCCTCGTGACGTGAACGGCGAGATCGCCGTGGAGCTTCCGGCGGGGGACGGTGCTGTACGGGACACCGAAGCCCCGGACACGCAGCTCTGCCCGGTCTCTCCTGAGTGGTCGGTGAGCAGCACACCGCTGGCTGACCGTGTCATCTTGAGGCTCCGGTGCCGCCGTGCCGAATCATTGACTGGCGCAGCCTTTCGTGCTATGGTTGATGCACGGCCGGGCCGGCACGAGTCCCAGCTCCTGGCGTACCCCACCAAACCGCCCAGCGCGGCAATTGTACGTAAGAGACCTGCTTCTGCGACGCCGACTGCCACGCGTGCATCGGCCTCGTGGCCGGGGCGCATGATGCTGTGGTGCAAGCGGGCCCTTTGCCTTACGTGGCAGGGGAGGGCAGGCGGAGGCAGCGGCGGAAGGACCAGATAGGGCGTCCCCGGGCCCCCCGGAATACGGAGGTAGACGAATGATCGAGAGCGATGTCTCATACGAGGGCGCAAGCGACCGGTGGGAATCAGAGCTGCACCGTGAGCCCGGGCCGGGTGCCGAGGTGCCCCGGCCGGCAGAGGCCGCCGAGCGCGTCCAGGTGGTGGACACGACGCTCCGCGATGGAGAGCAGACGGCCGGCATCGTGTTCGCCAACGAGGAGAAGGTGGAGATCGCCCGCATGCTCGCCGACGCCGGCGTGTACCAGATCGAGGCCGGCGTCCCGTCCATGGGCGGCGACGAGCAGGAGGCCGTCAGCCGCATCGTGGACCTGGACCTCGGCGTGCCCATCCTCGCGTGGAACCGGGCCGTCGTCTCGGACATCGACGCCTCCATCGACTGCGGCGTGGACGGCGTGTGCATCGGCGTGCCCACCTCCCACGTGCACATCAAGCACAAGCTCCGGCGCAGCGAGAAATGGGTGCTGGAGAGCATCCAGCGCACCGTGGAGTACGCCAAGAGCCACAGGCTGTACGTATCCGCCAACGCCGAGGACGCGTCGCGAACGCCGCTGGAGTTCCTCATCGAGTTCGCCCAGGCGGCCCGCGATGCGGGCGCCGATCGCCTCCGGTACTGCGACACCGTCGGCTTCCAGCATCCCTTCAGACTCATCAACGAGGTGCACACCATCAGGAACGCCGTCGGCATACCCATCGAGATCCACACGCATAACGACTTCGGCATGGCCACCGCCAACACCATCGCCGGTATACGCGGCGGGGCCACCTTCGCCAGCGTCACCGTAAACGGGCTCGGAGAGCGCGCGGGCAACGCCGCCCTCGAAGAGGTCGTCATGGCCCTCAGGTGTGTACTCGGCGTTCCCGTGGACTTCAACTTCGACATGATCCGCCCGCTGTGCGAGTACGTGGCCGAGGTCTCCGGCCGAGAGATCGGCCCAAGCAAGCCCATCGTCGGGCATCGCATCTTCTATCACGAGGCCGGTACGGTCAGCGATGGCGTGCTGAAGCTGCCGGAGACCCACGAGCCGTTTACACCGGCAGAAGTGGGCGGCGTGCGTCAGATAACCATCGGCAAACACTCCGGCGGGCACTCACTGAGGGCGAAGTTCGCCGAGTTCGGCATCAACCTGCGGGAGCAGGACACGGAGGCCATCCTGGGCGAGGTGCGGAGCGCAGCCGTTGACCTGAAACGCGACCTGTTCGAGAAGGAGCTCATGCAGATCTACCGGGCGTACACGGCCCAACGGACCCGCGACGACGTTGCGGCGAGGCGTGACGCTGAGTGATAGATATCTCCAAGCTCTACTGCGGCGGCGAGGCAAGCGGGGACACCATTCGCTACGGCCACCGGCCCTCGGCGGCGCAGCACGACTCCGAGGCCTACGCCCGCCCCCGGTCCGCGGCCCAGCGGCGGCCCGTCGTCGTCTGGACGCTCACCCGCAGGTGTAACTTGCGTTGTATCCACTGTTACACCGACTCGGAGAACGTTCGCTACGAGGACGAGCTCACCACCGACGAGGGCTTCAAGCTCCTGGACGACATCGCGGAGTTCGGCGTTCCCGCGGTCCTCCTCACCGGCGGCGAGCCACTGATGCGCAGGGACGTGTTCGACCTCGCCGAGCACGCCTCCGGGCTGGGCCTCCGGCCCGTGCTCTCCACCAACGGCACCCTCATCGATGAGCCGAACGCGGAGCGGATCAAAGCGTCCGGATTCGCCTACGTGGGCATCAGCCTCGACGGCATCGGCGACGTCAACGATCGCTTCCGCGGCGTCGAGGGCGCCTTCAGGCGAGCCATGCGCGGCATCCGCAATTGCGTCGGCGTGGCGCAGCGCGTCGGCCTCCGCCTCACCCTCACGCGACACAACTACGAGGAGCTCGACCGCGTCTTTGACTTCATTGAGGAGGAGCAGGTCGATCGCGCCTGCTTCTACCACCTGGCCTACGCGGGTCGCGGGCGGGATATCGCCTCCGACGACCTCTCGCACGCCGAGACGCGGCGGGCGCTCGATATCATCCTGGCGCGCACCCGTGACTACTACGACCGGGGCCTGGACAAGAACATCCTCACGGTGGACAATCACGTTGATGGACCGTACGTGTACATGCGCCTGCGGCAAGAGAATCCCGAGCGTGCCGAGGACGTGCTGCAGATGCTGCGGTGGAACGGCGGGGGCAGGTACAGCTCGGGCGTGGGGATTGCGTCAGTTGACGCGCTCGGGGGCGTGCACGCGAATCAGTTCTGGATGCATTACAGCTTCGGGAACGTGCGCGAGCGGCCGTTCCCGGAGATCTGGATGGACACGTCGGATCCCCTCATGGCGGGGCTGAAGGATCGGCTGCCGCTGCTCAAGGGACGCTGCGGGCGGTGCAAGTGGCAGGATGCGTGCGGGGGGGCGCTACGGGTCCGCGCGGACGTGTACCACGGAGATCCGTGGGCGCCGGACCCGGCGTGCTACCTCACGGATGAGGAGATCGGGCTGACGGAGCACGACCTGCGCGAGATGGAGGAGGCCGGGGAGCTGTACGAACAGGCGAGGGTTGATGGGTGATGGGTGATGGGTGAGGGGCACGATTCGGTCCCGGTCCTGCGGCTGGTGTTCTGGGAGACGACCACGGGCTGCAATCTGCGCTGCGTCCACTGTCGGGCATCCGCGATGGAGCTGTCTTCCCCCGACGACCTGACGACGGACGAGGGGCTGGCATTCGTTGACTCGCTGGCCGACTTCGCCCGGCCGGTGCTGGTGCTCAGCGGGGGCGAGCCGCTCTTCCGCGACGACATATTCCAGATCGCCGCGCACGCGCACGAACGCGAGCTGCCCGTGGCTCTGGCGACCAATGGCACGCTCGTGGATGAGAGCATCGCGGCCGAGATCAGCCGCGTGGGCGTCCGCCGGGTGAGCATCAGCTTCGACGGGGCCGACGCCGAGACGCACGATACCTTCCGCGGCATTGCCGGATCCTTCGAGCAGGCGCTGGCGGGCATGCGCCGCATCCAGGCGGCCGGCGTCCCCGTCCAGATCAACTCCACCATCGCCAAGCATAATCTCCACCAGATCGACGACCTGTTCGCGCTCGCCCTCCAGGAGGATGCGGTCGCGCTGCACATCTTCATGCTGGTGCCCGTCGGGTGCGGCGTGCAGATAGCCGACGAGCAGATGATCGAGGCCGAGGAGTACGAGCGCGCTCTGACGCGGCTGTACGAGCTGTCCCGCGACGGGCGCATTGAGGTGAAGGCGACGTGTGCGCCGCACTTCTACCGCATCGCCCGCCAAATGGCCGCGCAGGACAGGAAGCGCGGCGCTGAAGCACCGGCGCCTGCCGGTCATCCTGGGCATGGCCACGGGGACGTGGGCTCCCGCGGCGCGCGGCCGGGCATGCCGGGGTGCCTGGCGGGCACGGGGGTGTGCTTCGTGTCGCACAAGGGCGAGGTGTTCCCGTGCGGCTACCTGCCGGTGAAGTGCGGGGACATCCGGGAGCAGAGCATCGGGGAGATCTGGACGGGCTCCCCCGTCTTCCTGAAGCTCCGTGACCCCGGCAACCTCAAGGGCAAATGCGGAATCTGCGAGTACAAGCGGATCTGTATGGGCTGCCGCGCGCGCGCCTTTGCAGACACGGGCGACTATCTCGCGGAAGAGCCGTACTGCACGTACGTCCCCCGCAAGCAGCGCTGAAGGCAGTGGATAGTGGTCAGTCGCCGGCAGAGGATCGGCGGGCGAGTGAGCGAAGGACCGCCGGCGAGGCCAACGCATGTCCACGTCGAGGAGTCCGACCCAATGCAGGAGCCACTGTCATCCGCCGAGCGGCTGATGCGGACGATTCGCTGGGAGCAAGCCGATCGCGTGCCGATGCTCTCGCCCGTCCCCCTGAACCCGATCCAGTGGCGCGCGGCGCCGCCGACGGAGGGCTGGCAGGCGGAGCCGAAGTTCCGCGAGGTGGCGGAGCTGGCCCTGGAGCACTGCGACTTCTTCATCCGGCCGCGGGGCATGCCCCCGCTGTTCGACCGGCGGTTCCTGCTCATCCCCCGGGAGTACATCGAGGTGGAGTCGCGGGAGCGGGTGGGCGACCGGGTCGTGGTGACCACTCGCGTCCGGACGCCGCGGGGCGACCTGCGGACGAAAGACGAGCACGAGCCGGGCATCTCGACGGGCTGGTACACGGAGCCGTTGCTCAAGGACAAGGACGACGTGGAGCGGCTGCTCAGCGTGCCCTTCGAGTTCGACGAGCCCGACCTGACCGAGTGCCGGGCGGCCTCGGAGGAGACCG
>JASFTE010000010.1:0-22486 GCA_050114035.1 Armatimonadota bacterium
ACGCTCCGTGTCGCAGCCTCGCGAGACGTCCTCGCGCATCCTGCGAAGCGTGAAGCCCTCGCCTCGGCCTGAGTACCGCCCCGGCAGGTCCCCGGCCTCCGTCTGACGAATCACCTCCACTGTCTTCTGCGCCGACCTCGACCCACACAAGGAGCGAACACACCGATGCCCGCTGCTCTGTGGGAGCCGGACTTCGACCGGCTGCTGACCGTGATCCGGAGGGACGGCGAGCCCGATCGGGTGCCGTTCCTCGAGCTCAGCCACGATGGGCAGACCGTGGCCGCCGTCATGGGAGGCCCATTCCCGGATGACCCCGACGAGGAGCGCACGTACCGCATCGAGTTCATGTCCCGCCTGGGCTACGACTACGTCCGCGGCCAGTACGCCTACGGCTTCGGCGGCGTGGGCCGACTGCTCGCCGACGACACGGCGACCGGTGGCCGGGGGCAGCGTGGCTGGCAGGACGAGCACCACGGGCCCATCGAGAGCTGGGAGGACTTCGAGAAGTACAAGTGGCCGCGCATCGAGGACGCGAGCTTCGAGGATATCGAGAAGCTCGAGCCGCTCCTGCCGGATGGGATGAAAGCCGTGGCCGCGCTGCCGGGCGGCGTGTTCGAGAATCTGTCGCGCCTCATGGGCTACGAGCCGCTCTGCTTTGCCCTGGTCGAGGATCCCGACCTCGTGCAGGCCGTGGCCGACAAGATCGGGGAGTGCGAGCTGGCGCTCTTCGAGGTGCTCGGCGCCTTCGAGCATGTGGGCGCGCTCTGGATCAACGACGACATGGGCTTCAAGACGCAGACAATCATCGCCCCCGACGATCTCCGCCGCTTCGTCTTCCCCTGGCAGAAGCGCCTCGCCGAGTGCGCCCATGCCCACGGCAAGCCGGTGCTGCTCCATGCCTGCGGCAACCTGAGCGAGGTGATGGACGATCTGATCGACGACGTGGGCATCGACGCCAAGCACTCCTTCGAGGACGTGATCCAGCCGGTGGCGGAGTTCAAGCGCCGGTACGGCTCCCGCGTGGCGGCCCTCGGCGGGATCGAGATGGACGTGCTCGCCGGCGCGAGCGAGGACGAGGTGCGCGCTTACACTCGCCACGTGATCGAGGACTGCGCGCCCGGCGGCGGCTGGGCCCTCGGGTCGGGCAATACCGTGGCCAACTACGTGCCGGTGCAGAACTTCCTGGCGATGCTCGACGAGGGTCGCAAGGTGGGCATGTACTCATAATTCGGGGACAGACCACGAATTCCCACATCTTGGCTCCACGGAGAATAGCCTGTCTGACGCTTACCTATGGGAAGAACTCGAGATGATTGTCATGGGCGGAATCCGTAGTCTGTCCCCAGTTCATGTGATGGAGGTACAAGGCAGATGAATGTCATTCTCATCATCACCGACACCTTCCGTGCCGACCACATCGGCGCGTATGGGAACGAGTGGATACGGACGCCCAATCTGGATCGCCTCGCGAGGGAAGGCGTCGTCTTCACGCGGGCCTATGCGGAGGGGTGCCCGACGGTGCAGGCCCGGCGGGCGCTCTGGACCGGGTGCCGGACGTTCCCGTTCACCGATCACGAGGTCAGACCGGGTGACCTTCTCAATCTGCAGTACGGCTGGATGCCGCTGCACGATGAGCGCTGGTGCCTGTCGGAGATCCTGCTCACGCACGGCCTCTACACGGGGCTCATCTCGGACACGCCGAACGTCTTCAAGCCCGGGTGGAACTTCACTCGCGGCTTCGAGACGTGGGACTACGTGCGGGGGCAGGCGATCGATGCGCAGCGGACGACGTATCACTTCGGCGATGTGCCGCGGGGCCCGTGCAGCACCTTCGAGGAGCGCCGGCGGCAGGCCGGTCGCGGGGGCGGTCGGGCCAACAACGTCCGGCGCAACTGGGAGGAGGACTACTGCGCGCCGCGGGTGATGCGGGAGGCGATGCGCTGGGTGGAGGACTGCGGGGACGTGGAGGGCTTCTTCCTCGTGGTGGACACCTTCGACCCGCACGAGCCGTGGGACCCGCCGGCGCATTACCTCCGGTACTACTCCGACGAGGACCTCATGAGGGCCCCGTACGAGCTGCCCATCGTAGCCCCCCGTCCGCGGGATCTCAGCCGGGAGGACGTCCGCAGCCAGCGGGCAGGCTACGCGGGCGAGGTGACCATGTACGACCGGTGGCTGGGGCAGCTCTTCGAGCTGTTCGACCTCATGGGCATCTGGGATAACACGCTCGTCTGCTTCATCTCGGACCACGGCACGCACCTGGGGGAGCACGGGCGGCTGGGCAAGACGCCGCCGGGGCTGCAGGAGGACGTGACGCGCGTGCCCATGATCGTGCGCCACCCCGACGGGCGCGGAGCGGGAAAGCGCGTCAACGCGCTGGCGTACAACATCGACCTGGTGGCAATGATCCTCTCGGCGCTCGGCATCGACCCGCCGCGGCCGATAGACGGCATTGATCTGTGGCCGCTGGTGGATGGGAAGAGGCGGAAGATCCGCGATTGCGTCACGAGCGGGTACAACGAGTGGATCTGGTACAGGGATAATCAGTGGACGTACAACGGGACCCTGACGGCGGGTGAGGACGACCGGCTCTACGATGCGCGGAAGGACTCGGAGGAGGAGCACAATCTGGCGCCAGAACGGCCGGAGGTGTGCGCCGACATTCGGGAGCGCATTGTTGAGGAGGCCGGGCCGCTGCGCGAGCCGCCGGACATCCCGCGGGACGATCCGGTGATGCGGCAGAGGTATCCGAGGGTGTTCTGAAGGCGCGGTACTCGGGTCCCTATTCCGGGATCATACGGAAGCCCATCTGGCGGAAGTGGGCATCAAAGGCGAGGACGTTCCGGATGTCGCTCTCGGACATCACGACGAAGCTGACGGCGTCGGTGAGGCCGAAGTCCTTGTCCCGGTAATGCAGCACCATCTCCAGGGCAAGGTCGTAGGCTGCAGAGCTCGGATGCACTACATGGCACCAGCCGGGCAGAAGCGTCTGTCGCAGATAGCGTCGCGCGATATCAGGACGGGCTCTTGCCATGAGCAAGTTGCTTGTTTCGGCCACGACGTAGCTCGTGGTGACCTGCGGCTCCTCGAGCGCTGCCTGTGCGCCGGCCGCCGCCTCGTGGTTGGCGTCGGCCCGGTTGAGCAGCGCGCACCAGAAGCTGGTGTCAACGAAGACGCTCACTCGGTCCTGCCTTCCCCGTACAGGTCCTCATGCAGATGGGTGGAGCGGGGAAACGATGGATCGTCCACGGCTCCAACCAAGTCGTCTGCACCGAGCGGCATTCGGACTCGCTCTGTCATGGCCGCCCAAGACTCCTCGTAGCGGCGCAGTTGCGCAATCGCTGCGTCGTGGGCGCGGCCTGCCAGGCGCTCTTGGACCAGCCGCGACATTCCCTCGAAGGTAGGCGGGTCAGGCCAAGATGCTTGCTCCCTCACGGGAGCATCGCGCTCCGCGGACGACAGCTTTCCGTGGGAACCGTCTGCGTGCATCGGTCTCACTGCTCTGCTCCACTTTGCAGGGCTACCTCGTCTCGTATTGTACCACAGCGGGCGTGCTCTGTCAGCGTAGTGCACGTGTGATACCCGCCGGCTCTACTCCTTCACCGCACCCAGCGTGATTCCCGAGACGAACTCACGCTGCATGAAGAGGAACAGGATGATGATGGGCAGCGTGGACAGGAGCGTCCCGGCCATGAGCATCCCGTACTCCTGCGTGTAGACCCCCACGAGGTTCGCCAGCCCCAGCGGAAGCGTGTACTTGGCGTCGCTGCGCAGGATGATCAGCGGCCAGAGGAAGTTGTTCCAGGAGTTCATGAACACGAAGATGGTGAGCGCGCCCAGGGCCGGCCGCACGCACGGCAGCACGACGTTCCAGTAGATGCGGAACTCGGAGCAGCCATCGATGCGCGCCGCGTCCACCAGGTCGTCGGGAACCGAGAGCGTGTACTGCCGCATGAGGAAGATGCCGAAGGCGCTGGCGCTGAAGGGGATGATGATGGCGCGGAAGGTATCGAACCAATGGAACGTGCCCATCAGGCTGAACAGGGGCACCAGCAGCACATGGAACGGGATCATCATCGAGCCCAGGACGATGGTGAACAGCGGCCCCCGACCGGGGAAGACGTACTTGGCGAACGCATAGCCGCCCATGGAGCAGAACAGCAGCGTGAGCAGCGTCTGCGCCGTCGCCACGAAGATCGAGTTCACGAAGAAACGGGAGAAGGGCAGCTCCGTGAACAGGCGGCCGTAGTTGCGCACGGTCGGCTCGTCGGGCAGCATGACGTCCGCCATGAGCTCCGCCGTGCCCGCGCGCGCGTCCGGCCCCCTTTTCCGGGCCTCCGTGATGGCGCGGGGCGGCCGGAAGATCTCCTCGCCGCTCTTGAACGAGGAGGAGATCATCCACAGCAGCGGCGTCATCCAGGCGAGGGTGACGGCCGTGAGCGCGCAGTACGCCGCGAAGACGCCGAGGCCGCGCAGGCGGGGACGGGAAGGCTGTCGCGGCGTTGCCGCCTCAGGAGTGGGCACGGGTCAGATACCTCATCTGGAACATGGAGACGACGAAGATGATGGCGAAGATCACCCAGCCGATGGCGGCCGCGTAGCCCAGCCGCATGAACTGGAAGCCGCTCCGATACATGTACATGACGATGGTGAGGCCCGAGTCGTTGGGGCCGCCCCCGCCGAGCAGGATGTACGGGATGTCGAAGAGCTGCAGGGAGCCGATGGTGGACATGACGATGACGAAGATGATGATGGGCCACATCCCCGGCAGCGTCACGTGCAGGAACGACTGCCACGGGCTCGCGCCGTCGATGGAGGCGGCCTCGTAGAGCTCCTGCCGGATGCTCTGCAGGCCCGCCAGGAAGTAGATCATGTTGAAGCCGGCCCAGCGCCATACGCCGGCCATGATGATGGCGGGCATGACGAAGCGCTCGTCGCGAATCCAGTTGTGCTTCAGGGAGTCCAGCCCGGCCGCGCCCAGGAGGTAGTTGAGCAGCCCGTACTCGTGGTCGAAGATGAGGCCGAAGATGATGGCAATGAAGACGCCCGCGACGAGCACGGGACTGAACCAGGCGAACCTGAAGGCGGACTTGGCCCGGATGATTCTGGCGTTCAGGATGAGCGCGAGCCCCAGAGAGAGCGGCAACTGCAGGAACAGGGACCCGGCCAGGAAGTAGAGCGTGTTCTTCAGGGCTTTCCAGAAGAGCTCGTCGCGGGCCAGCTCCTTGAAGTTATCGCCGCGCACGAAGACCCGGGTGTCCAGCCCCACGGTGTCGTGCGTGCTCAGCCAGATGGAGTGCACGAGGGGGTAGGCGGTGAAGGCGAGGAAGAAGATGAAGAACGGGGCGATGAAGACGTACGGCGCGATGCTGCGCCGGCGGGGGCCGCGGCCGCGCGTCGCCGGCTCCGGCCCGGCCGCGCTCTGTGCTGGTGCCTCTCGCGCCATGCTCACATCCACGTTCGGAATCGATCGTGCTCGATGCGACCGCGCAGCTTCTCGGCGACCTCGCGCAGGATGGCCTTCGCGTCCGCGTCGGGGTTGGTGAGCACCCGATACGCCGCCTTGTCCATCAGTTGCCAGCACTCGGCCGAGTACTGGTCCTGATACACCGCGGGGACATCGTCCCCGAGGCCGGCGAGCAGCTTCGCGAGCTTCTGCCCGCCCATGTAGGGGTCGGGCTGGTTGTAAACGGGCGTGTCCCAAACGTCCCGCAGGGGGGTGATGATGCGGGTGTGCTCGTACCGGTTCGCCGCGGCCTCCGGGTCGAAGTACAGGAACCTCACCAGCTCCCACGCCAGGTCGAAGTCCGCGCACTGCTTCGTGATGCCGATCATCGTGCCGCCCATGGTCGAGGTCCGCCGGCCGCCGGGCTCCCACGCCGGGAGGGGCGCGGCGCGCCACTTGCCCGCCAGCTCGGCGCAGAACAGCCGAATCACCCCGATGAACCAATCCGGCGCCAGGCAGCAGTAGAGGCGGTCCTCTTTCATGGGGCCGTACATGTCGGGCCCGAAGGCAGGCTGCGGGAACAGGATGCCATACTCATCGAACAGCCGCCGCATGAACAGCAGCGTGTCCAGGCACAGGTCGCTGTCCACCTGCACGTCGCCGTCGGGGCCGAAGTAGTCGCCGCCGCGTTGGTTGAGCAGCAGACGCAGATGCCGCGAGCTGGTCTGGTCCAGCATCAGGGCGTAGCGGTCGTCCTCCCCATCGCCGTCGGTGTCCAGGAGCTGCTGCCGGTTGCGCATCCAGAAGTCCACGAAGGCGTCCCAGGTCGGGATGCGAGCGGGGAAGTCCGTGATGCCCTTCTCGCGGAGCAGGTCGTCGCGATACAGCAGGACCACCGGGTGGATATCGTGGGGAATGCCGTAGATGCTCCCGCGGTTGGACCACGGGATGAACCGGGCCTTCACCATGCGGTCGTAGTATCCGCCGCGCTGGAGCGGCTCGGTCAGATCGACGAACCCGATGTCGCGTTTCGTTCCCAGGAAGAAGCGCCCGATGGACCCGATCTCGATCTCGACCAGATCCGGAGCGCCGGTGCCGGAGAGGAAGGCGGCCATGAGCTTGTCCGTCTCGACGTTGCCGGGGAGCATCTGGAGGTTGACGGTCGTGCCCGGGTGGAGCTGCTCGAACTCGGCCACGCGCGGCTTGTACTCCTCATAGTGGGCGTGCGCGAACACCCAGAAGTCAATGTCGCTCCCCTTCCCCGAGGGGCGAGTCAGCACGACGGGCGCCGAGAGAGCCAGCAGTATAGCCATGACGAAGGGCGCCCAGCCCATCGGCGGGTCGCCCAGCCACGAGCGTCTGTCGGCGCCTTCTGTGGGGCGCGAGGTCGGCTCCATGAGTCGCTATCTTACTCCGGCGGGCCGCTTGGCACAAGATATGCGCACGGAGCGTCCGGAGCCAGTCAACCTGACACAGGCACGTCACAACATCGTCGATGATTGCACGCCGGCACTTCGTCAGAGGCGGTGCGCGAAGCTATCTCGAGCCCGTATCAGTACCCAAGGCCGAGGGGCTTTATGCACTCCGTGCGGACGAATCCATCGCGCACCTGGAATAAGGTGCGGTACTCATCCATGAACGGCTCGTTGCCCGCCGGGCGGAACTGCCGGGAGTTGTACTCGAAGCCCTTCAGCGGGCGGGTGCGTGCGGTGAGGCCGGCGGACTGGATCATGGGGTAGCCATTGTTGCACGAGTCCTGCACCGCGTACACCATTCCGCTGTCCACGGCGCGGCACAGGCACAGCAGCGTGGCGCTCTGCCCTTTGCACGCCTTGAGGGCTATGCCCGACCAGCCCAGCTCGCGCGCGACCTCGATATCGTCGGGGCTGCAGAGCGACTCATCCACCAGGATGGGCTTGCGCGCCGCAGCGTCGTCCATCCGGAACCGATGGCTCGCCAGGTCCCGGGCCACCGGCTGCTCCACGTAAAGCAGGGCGTCGTACGAGCGCGGCTGCGCTTCCCGCAGGCGGTCAAGGTACTCGACGACGTACTCGGGGGCCTCACACACCTCGTTGAAGTCCACGGTCAGGTGCAGCTCGTCGATGCCCTTCCGCGCCAGCGCCTCCGTGGCGACCTGCGCCACGTCCCGCGTCCGCGCCAGGTCCCACTCGATGTCGCGCCCGTTCAGCTTGAGTTTGAGGCAGAACACGCCGTCTCTCTCGATCCACTGATCGAGGCTCACGGGCTGTCCGTCCTGCGGGTCGTCCGGCGTCAGCTCGTCCTGAGTGAGCTTGTCCAGCCCGCCGACCATGTGGAACGCTTCGATCTCAGGCCGGTAGGACGGCTCGAGATAGTCCGCGATGTAGCGGCCCTCGAATCCCGGGCCCAGGTAGGCACTGAGGTCCCGCTCCATGAACTCCGGCCCGTAGCCGTCGTAGGCACAGATGCCGTTGACCTTGCCGAAGGCATCGTGCAGCGCGGCGTCAACGGGCGAGGCGCACACGTGGGCGCACAGCTTCGGCACAGGCTCGGCGAGCTCCAACTCGTCGCCGACCTGGCGGGCTATGCGGTGCAGCTCGGGCTCGAGCTCCAGCCAGATGTCGATGGGATGCGCCGCGGCCGTGTACCTCCCGAGCAGCGCCGCGTATCGCTCGCCCACTTGCTTCATTGCCGCGAAGCGTTGCTCGTCGGGTACTGCCGGACTCGGGAAGCTCCACGGACTTCCCAGCCCCATGCTCCCGCGGCCTGTCGCTGCATCGCCCGCTCGGTTCTCGACATCGACCTCGACGCTGAGCACGAGCGCCTTCGTGACGACGCTGCGCCCGAACTTGATGGGAAGCCGGCAGGGGATCTCCTCGTGGGAGGTGCGGATGTCGAGAATGGCATAATTCGGGGACCGACTACGAATCTCGCCCATGACAATCATCTCGAGTTCTTCCATAGGTAAGCGTCAGACAGGCCATTCTCCGTGGAGCCAAGATGTCGAGATTCGTAGTCTGTCCCCGGATCTTCAGTTCTCATCGTCCACGAGCCGCGCGCGGCGGATGGTGTCGCGGCCGTAGCGTTGGCGGAGCTCGTCGAGGGCCTTGTCCACCGTCGGCCGGCGCGGCTCGTCAAACAGCGTCGGCTGCCAGCCGCCGGAGAAGTTGCTGACGCCGACCCCCACGAGACGCACAAGACGTCTCCGGATTCCGGCCCGGCGCAGAAGAGAGCGCGCCGCCGCGTAGATGGCCGCGTCGGAGTCGGTGGGCTCCTCGAGGGTGCGGCGGCGGGTAATGGTCTTGAAGTCGGCGAAGCGCACCTTGAGCTGCACGGTCCTGCCCTGCAGTCCGGACTTCCGCAGCCGCCGTCCCACGTCCTCGCTCAGCCGCAGCAGCACTCCCGCGAGAAACTCGGCGTTGGACGTGTCCTGGGCGAAGGTCGTCTCGCTGCTGACGGACTTGGCCTCGCCGGACGTCACGACCTTGCGGTTGTCGCGGCCGTGGGCGAGGTTGTGCAGGTGCGTGCCGTGCTCTCCGAAGCGGCGCTCGAGCTCCTCGCGCGGGCGCTGCGCCAGGTCGCCGATGGTCCGGATGCCCATGCGGTTCAGGCTTGCCTCGGTCACCTTGCCGACGCCCCACAGGTGCGAGATGGGCAGATCGCGGAGGAAGTCCTCGACGTCGCCCTCCTCCACCACGACGAGCCCGTCCGGTTTCTCCAGGTCCGAGGCGACCTTGGCGAGGAACTTGCTCGGGGCCACGCCCAGTGAGGCGGTGAGCTGCACCTCCTGACGGATCTCCCGCTTGATCCCGCGGGCGAGCCGCGGCGCCTCCCCGAAGAGCCCCTCGCAGCCGGTGACGTCGAGGAATGCCTCGTCGATGGAGAGCTTCTCGAGCAGCGGCGTGTACCGGCGCAGGATGTCCATGACCTCGCGGGAGACGGCCGAGTAGTTGGCCATGCCAACGGACACTCGGATGAGATGGGGACACAGCCGCACGGCGGTCGCCATCGGCATGGCCGAGCGGATGCCGAACTCGCGCGCCTCGTACGATGCCGCCGAGACGACTCCGCGTCCCTCCGGGCTCCCGCCCACGACGACGGGCTTGCCGCGCAGCTCGGGATTGTCCCGCTGCTCGACGGCGGCGAAGAAGGCGTCCATGTCCACGTGGATGATGGTGCGGGGCATGGTCGTGTGGAGCTTCGCGGCGGACGGTGGGGCGGCCTTCGCTTCGGCCTGAGGCACCGCGGGCTGGCAGCCTGCGCCACACTGGGTCGGCGAACGCTACTGCAATAGACCCTCTGGAATCAAGTGCTAGATGGGCGGCGGCGGTGGCGGCTGGTTGTTGTCCGGGACGAGGTAGATGTCCGGGAGCTGGTTCGCGCCCTGCACGATGTCGCACTCCAGGAGATTGCCGGACGGCGTGTATCCGGAGGCCGCGCACGTCACGGGGTTCCGGCCGGCCCCGATGTTCGAGATGTAGTAGGAGCCGTTCCCCCCGGTGACTCCGCTCTGGCCGCCGATGGTGACGGTGGCGCCCTGGATGGGGGCGTTGTTGGCCATGTCGCGCACCAGCCCGGTGGCGTCGCCGAACGCAGCGCCTCCTCCTCCCCCACCCCCACACCCGGTCGCGAAGTGTGACAGCACAGCCACCGCCGCGCATGCGGACACTATCCAGACGGCAGTCTGTGTGATGTGCCTGGTCATCATGGCTCTGCCCCCTACATATGCGCCGACGCCTGCGTATACTTGACCGTGAGCGCCCAGTGCTCCTGCTTCGAACAGAGGCCAGCGAGACCCGTGACGGAGGCCAGAGGCCTCCGGGGCGGGAAGAGGGTTGGCCATCGTAGGGAGCGCTCATGAGCCAGGCAAAGGCCCGCGGCCCCGAGGCGGCCGCCCTGAAGCAGGGCCAGTCGGCGCGCGCGGTGGCGGCCACTGAGTTCGTACGACGTGGCGTCACGTGGCGGTCGATGCTGCTCGGGCTGGCGCTGATGCCGGCGAACTGCTACTGGGTCATCCAGATGGAGATCGTGCGCTACTCGGCGCACCCGACCACCATCTCGCTCTTCTTCAACACCGTCTTTATCCTCCTGGTACTCGCCCTGGGCAACCTGGTCGTGCGGAAGCTCTTCCCTCGGGCGGCACTCACCCAGGCGGAGCTGCTCGTGGTCTACGCCATGCTCGGCGTGGCATCGTGCATCTGTGGGCACGATGGGCTCCAGGTGCTGGCGCCGATGATCTCGTGGCCCTTCCGCTTCGCCAGCCCGGCGAACAAGTGGGAGGAGTTGTTCCACGGCCACATCCCGCCGTGGCTGTCGCTGCAAGAGGAGGGGATCATTGAGGGCTACTACCTCGGCGGCACTACCCCGTACACGCTGGAGCTGCTGCGCGCGTGGGCCACGCCGGTGCTGCTCTGGGGCGGCTTCATCGTGGCCATGCTCGTGGTGATGCTGTGCCTGACATCCATCCTCCGGAAGCAGTGGCTGGAGCGCGAGCACCTGAGCTGCCCGCTGGTGTATCTGCCCGTGGAGATCACCCGCCCCGGGGGGACGCTGTTCCGCAACAAGCTGTTCTGGATCGGCTTCGGCCTCACGGCGGCCATCGACACGTGGAACAGCTTCGCCTTCCTGCACCCCACCATCCCGCGCATCCCCATCGAGCACCAGGACATGCGGCGCCACTTCGCCACGCGGCCGTGGAGCGCCATCGGGTGGACGCCGGTCTCGTTCTACCCCTTCGTGGTGGGCGTCGGCATCCTCATGCCGCTGGACTTCTCGTTCTCGTGCTGGTTCTTCTACATATTCTGGAAGGCGGAGCGCATCCTGAGCGCGGCGGCAGGATGGGACCAGATCCCGGACTTCCCGTACATCAACCAGCAGGCGTTCGGCGCGTATATGCTGTTCTGCCTGTATGCGATATGGCTGGCGCGGGGCTATCTGGGCGGCGTGTTCCGGCGCATCGTCGGAAGACCGTCGAGGCTCACGGAGCACGACGAGCCGGTCACGTATCGGGGGGCGTGGATCGGGGTCTGTGTGGGATTCGTGGCGCTCGTGTCGTTCTCGACCGCGGCGGGGATGTCGGTGTTCCTCGCCATCGCGTTCTTCGCCATCTACTTCGCGCTGGCAGTGGCGATCACGCGGATGCGGGTGCAGTTCGGCTCCCTGGTCCACGACCTGCACTTCACGGGGCCGGACACCACGCTCACCATGACGCTCGGCACGAAGGCCTTCAGCTCCAGGGACCTCACGGTGATGTCGCTGTACTTCTGGTTCAACCGGGCGTACCGGAACCACCCGATGCCGCACCAGTTCGAGGGCTTCAAGATGGTGGAGCGGACGGAGAGCTCGCCGCGGAAGTTCTTCTGGGCGATGGTGGTCACCGCGGTGGCCTCGACGCTGACGGCCTTCTGGGGGATGATGCACCTGATGTACGCCTACGGCGCCCGGGCGAAGTCGCGGAGCTTCGGGCCGGAGGCGTTCAACCGCTTGGCGTCGTGGATGGCCGTCCCCACCGGGCCGAACTGGGGCGCGACCGCGGGGGTGGGCGTCGGGCTGGCCATGGGGCTGCTGCTGGAGACCATGCGGATGCGCTTCGTCAACTGGCCCTTCCACCCGCTGGGCTTCGCCATCTCCGGGAGCTGGGAGATGAACCTGGTGTGGCTACCAATCATGATCGGCTGGGCGCTGAAGCTGATCATCATCCGCTACGGCGGCTACCGCACGTTCACGGCCGTGGTGCCGATGTTCCTGGGGATGATCCTCGGGCAGTTCGTCGTGGGGAGCATCCTGAACATCGTGAGCATATCGCTGGGGATACCGAGTTATATGTTCTGGCAGTGAGGCGCGGGAGGTGGGCACATGGGCCGCAAAGACCTCAAGAAGCGCACTGACACGTTCTCTGGCTACTTCGAGGCGGAGTGCCCCTTCCTCATGGACCTGCCCACAAGGCGGGCGTGCCCGCCGGAAGTCTACAAGGGCTACGGCTGGGAGCTCGTGAGGAACGTGCGCCTTCTGGCGGCATGCGCTCATCTCGACGCCCTGGCCCGAATCATGCATGACCCCGCTCGCGCAATTGGTCGCCATCGCCCCCCACCGGACTCCACCGACCACTGAAATTCTGTTGACAGAAGTGCCCCGAGTTGACCGGGCCGGAGCACCCCCTCGACCGCCCCGTGTAGCGGCGCAGCATCCCGGCCCCAGCGCTTCCTTCCTCGCCTCGCGCACTCTTCTTCTCTGGCGGCCGACACTCCGCTCAGCAAGCCCTCCCCTCTGTCACCGCCGGACGCGCACGCTCACACGCAGTTGTATGCCAGCTCACGAAACCGGTCCGAAACGCTACCCGGGTTGTGCCTGGAGCTCGTGCATCCGGCCGTAGATCCCGTCCTTGGCCAGAAGCTGCTCGTGAGTGCCCTCCTCGACGATCTTGCCGTTGTCCAGCACGACGATGCGGTCCGCGTGGACGATGGTGGAGAGACGGTGCGCGATGATGAGCGTCGTCCGGTCTTTGATGAGCCTGGTCACCGCCTGCCGGATCTCGCGCTCCGCCTTGGCGTCCAGTGATGAGGTTGCTTCGTCGAGGATGAGCATCCTGGGGCTGCGGATGAGCGCTCGGGCGATGGCGAGCCGCTGCCGCTGGCCGCCAGAGAGCTTCACGCCGCGCTCGCCGATGAGAGTATCGTAGCCGCTGGGAAGCGCGGAGATGAAGTCGTGCGCGTAGGCCGTCTGGGCCGCGGCGATCAGCTCCACCTCGGAGGCCTCCGGGTTGCCGAACAGGATGTTGTCTCGCACGGTGCCGGCGAACAGAATGGTGTCCTGGGGCACCACAGCCATCTGGTCGCGCAGCGACGCGGCCGTCACGGTGCTCACGTCGTGGCCGTCAATGGTCACGCTCCCGCTCTGCGCCAGGTGCAGGCGGGGTATGAGGGCTGCGATGGTGCTCTTGCCCGAGCCGCTGGGGCCGACCAGGGCGACGACTTCCCCGGGCTTCAGCTCCAGGCTCACGTGGTCCAGCACGGCCGTGTCCGGCTCGTACTCGAAGCACACATCCTGCAGCGCGATATGACCGCACACTGGCGGCAGCGGCTCGGCGTCGGGCGGATCGGGGGCGGCGACAGGGCCGTCGAGCACTCCCTGGATGCGAGACAATGCCACCTGGACGGCCTGCCAATCGGCGTTCATACGCGCCAACTCGCGGCACTTCCGGCCCACCAGGAGCATGAGCACCAGGAATGTCGCGAAGGCCCCGGGTGTCAGCGATCCCGAGTACATGCTGGGGGCAAGAAACCATGCGGCGCTCACGAACGCCACAAATGGGATTACCTCGACGGTGGAGCGCATGACGCCCACCGTAATGCGTTCGCGGATCTGCGCTCTGGCGTTCGCCCGGTTCTGCTCCTGGAACTTCTCCTCCTGTGCGGCGACCATGTCGAAGATGCGGATGGTCCGGACGCCCTGGAGGGCCTCTTCCACCACCGAGGCGAGCCGTCCCAGGTCCCGTTGCGCGGCGGCTCGTGCGCGGCGGGCTATCTGGCCTCCTTTGGCGATCACGAGCAGAACGATGGGCACCGCGACGATGGCCACGAGGCTGAGTGCCCAGTCGATCCGGAGCATGCCGACGATGCCGCCGATGATGATGACGGGATTGCCCACCAGCGCCCCGAGCACCCCTGTCCCGACCAGCCGCATGATGAGATCGGTGTCGCTTATTATGTTGGCAACGAGGGTGCCAGACCGCTCATTCTCCAGGAACCCGAGGGAGAGTGCCTGAATGTGGGAGAAGGCGTGCCGACGCATGGCGGCAACGGTTCGGAGGCCGACGTAGGCGACGAGCACAACGCCGCCCAGTCCCAGGGAGATCTTCGTCACGTAGGCCAACAGCAGCGTCAGGGCACTACGGCGGAGGGCCTCCGGACCCGACAGTGAGCTGTCGGCGGCCACAGCTCCCTCTGCCCCGGGGGGCGCGCCGGGCATGGCCGGAAGCGGGGATAGCAGCTTCTCCGGGGACCCCTTGCCCATGCTATCGAGGATGGGCCTGGTCTGCTGGACCGCCCATAGGGTGGCAACCGACTCGCCGACCAGGAAGATGACGGCGAGCAGCAACGCCGGCCAGCGCGGCTTCATGTAGGTCCAGAGATGCCGTAGCGCGGTCATTCCGCCACCGCCGCCTGGCGGCCGCGTCGCTTGCGCGGTGTGACGGGCCCCCCGGGCAAAGACGGCGAGCCCTGGCGGGCTCGCCCATGTTTCGAGGCGCGTGCTGCTGGCGTCCTGCTTATCCGCCAGAGCTGGGAACGGCCTGGGCCGCGGCCTCCTGCGACGTGTAGGAGCTGCAGCTCCCGATATCGGCGATCGGGTAGGGCATTCGGCCATCGTCCGGGATCTGATCGATGTACCTGGCTCGGAACTCCCGGTCCTGCATGCGGCAGTGGTCACAGCGACTGCGATACGCCTCGTGCGCCGTCATGCGCAGCCAGATGTCCTGCAGCGGCTCGTCCTGGATGTTGCCGAAGGCGAGCGGCGTGAAGTCGCACGGCGTGATGTCGCCGCTGGCGGTCATGTAGAACTGGAAGTAGCCGGCGAAGCATCCGAAGCCGTCGGCGCTGTTCACGTGCGCCTGCACCTGGGCGCCCGGGAGCCGCGGGTCACTCTTGCACCGGCGGGACAGCTCCTTGAGCTGCTCCTTGTCCTCGTCCGTGAGCAGTATGTGCTCCTCTTCCCGCAGCAGCTTACCGGTGGGCACGACGTCGAAGACGGTGATCTCGTGCGCGCCGAGCTCCTGGGTGAGCTCCACCATGCGCTCCACTTGTCCGTTCGCCACGGTCTCACAAGTCGCGTAGGTGGACAGCCCGCAGAGCAGCCCGGCCTCAATGCTCCGCTGCGCGCCGTCAATCGCCTTCTGCCAGCAGTCCCTGACGCCCCGGAGCCGGTTGTGCTCCTCGGGGTCTGGGCTGTCGATGGAGACGTACAGCGAGTACAGGCCCGCGTCCACGAGCCTCTGCACCCGCTCCTCCGTGAGCAGCAGGCCATTGGTGAAGATGCTCGGCCGCGACTCGTCGTAGTCCACGTGCTTGATGTAGTCGTAGATGCGGGGGTGCAGCAGCGGCTCGCCGCCGACGAAGATCATGGTGACGACGCCGAGCTCCTGCGCCTCGTCTATGAGGCGGAACATACGCTCAGGGGAGACCTCCGGGCGGCTGCTGCGCATGAATTCAGCGGCGCTGCAATGCTCGCACCGGCACTGGCAGCGGTGGGTGATGGCCAGCGTCGCGGTCGTGGGGAAGCGCTGCCCGGTGAATGACTCGATCAGACGCATGCTGGCCAGCTTGAAGGACGCCTGCGACGGGAAGGGCGGCTGGTACAAGGTGTACACGTTCGCGCCGTTCTGCCGCGCGAGGACCTTCTGGTTGCTCAGCGATGCGTAGTAGCTCTTGATGAGAGGGTCCAGATGCCTCCCGAGCGGCCCCTGACCCTCGACGCTCACCTGGTTGCCGTCCTCAACCCCGGCGCGCACACCGAGGAGTGTGAACTCCTGTCGCTCAGCGCTCATACCCTACCTCGCACATCTGTGTCGGCTTGCCCCACGGAAACGGCTGCGTATGCGCAGAGCCCTGAAAGTATAAATGCGCCCCCACGAAATGTCAACCAAGCGCGTGACGCAGCGCACGGTGCGGGAGCGTTAGCGGCCGGTAGAGACGGCCGCAGCGAGACTGCCATGGATGGTCGCCGCGACCGCGTCGCTCACCGTCACGGCTCGATGACGTGGCAGCCATCCTCCTGCCCCACCGCCCGGGTGCCCGGTGGGACGCCCGCGCCCTCCTCCACGAGCACGCGCGATAGATGCGCTCCGGCTCCCACGGAGGCCCCGGCGAGAACGGCGCAGTCCGTGAGCGTGCAGCCGTCGGCCACCTGTGCCTGTGGGCCTATGGACGTGTTCGGACCGATGACGGCGGGGCCCACGGCCGCGCCTGGCCCCAGCATCACCGGCGCCACAATCTCCGCGTCGCTCGCCACGTCCGCCGACGGGTCGATGAGCATCCCATCGGGCGGCGCCGCGCCGGCGAGCATCAGTGGCTCGAGCGCCAGAATATCTCGCGGCCGCGCGATGTCGGACCAGTATCCCTCCAGCTCCATGGCGCCGACGGCGCACCCGCCGTCCACCATCGTCGCCACGGCCTGGGTGAGCTCGTACTCGCCGCGCTCCGAGACGGGGGTGGCGCGGATCATCTCGAAGATGAGCGGCGTGAAGCCGAAGATGCCGGAGTTGTTGTAGTTGGTAGTCGAGGTGCCCGGCAGGGGCTTCTCGATGATCCTCTCCACGCGACCATCCTCGACGTACACGGCCGCGCCCTCATACGGGTCGGCCACGTAGTTCAGCGTGATGACGGCGTCCCAGTCGCCCGAGCGGATCTCCGCCGCGAGGCGCGGGTAGTTCGCCGGATGGGTCATTATGTCGCCGAAGGATACGAGGAAGGGCTCGTCCTGCATGAACTCCTCGCACAGCAGCGTCGCCGCGCCATTGCCGTTGGCGACCTCCTGGACAACGTACCGGACCCTGAGGCCGAGGTCGGCGCCGTCGCCGAGGTGCTCGATTACCTGCTCGCGGAAGGGCCCAACGACGATGACCCAGTCGGCCACGCCCGCGGCGGCGCCGCCCGTGAGGATGTGCTCGATCATGGGCCGCCCGAGCAGCGGCACGAGCGGCTTCGCCCGCCGGTCCGTCAACGGCGCCATGCGGGTGCCCTTGCCGGCGGCCAGAATGATCCCCTGCATGTGTGTCCCCGTATCGCGCTGGGCGTTGGACCGCTGCTTCTCCGCGGAAGCCGCGGACGCCTGCCTGTGTCAGGGTCCGTTCATTCGGCTCGGAGCCGCCCGCCTGCCTCTCGCTTCTCTTTCTCCCGCCTCTCGCGTTGCTCGCGCCGCTCGCGGATGTAGTCGAGGATCAGCATGACGGCGCATCCGCCGAAGAACCCGAACATGAGCGCCCCCACGACAGCGGCCCAGAAGACGCCGGCCGACGACCTGGGCCCAGTGAGGTCGGGCATGTGGATATGCAGGCCAGCGGCATCGTGACACCACGCCGCCGCAGTGCAGCACACGAGGATAGCGGAGGCAGGCAGCCAGTGACGCACCGCCCGTTGCCGGCACGGAGCGCGGGAGCGCGGTCGTGTCGAGGCTCTCCTTCGTCTTGTCGTGCGGCGTCGCCACATGCAGGACACTTCCCGCGAGCAGTGCTATCCCCAGGAGGGTCACGACGACGGCGCTGGCGAGCGGGGCCCACCGCTGCCAGATGCCATCCTGGAAGCGCCGCTCGGCCCACGCCGACGCCTTCACCAGCACCAGTCCGATGGCCACCAGCACCGACGCCGTGCCGAGGCTGAACAGGAGCGTCAGCACCAGTCCCGCCGTCATCTGGCCCCGGTTCACGGCCGCGAGGAGTACGGCGATGGCGCCGGGGCAGGGCACGAGCCCCCCCGAGATGCCGATGGCCACGAGGCCGCCCGTTCCCGAACGCCGGGCATCATCGGCTGACTTCTCCTCGCCCCCGGCGGCTTCCTCGTCGCCACGTGTCGTGTCGCGATCGCATTCACGGTGGACATGCACGTGGCCGGCATGGCTGTGGACGTGGGCGTGTCCGTGAGCGTGCCCCCCGGCGTGGGCACGAAGCTGCCGCCACACCATCCACAGGCCCACCGCGAGCACGGCCGAGCCGGCGCCGATCTGCATCAGCACGTGAGTGTGGGCCGCGAGCAGCCGTTCCTGGGCGAAGGTGAGCCCAACGGCCAGCAGGATGATCGTGAAGGTGTGTGTGAAGGTGACGACGATGCCCAGGATGATGGCGTCAAGGGGCCGGCCGCGCGTGCCGACCAGGTACGCGGCCATGACCGTCTTGCCATGCCCGGGCTCGAAGGCGTGCAGCGCGCCGAGCATGAAGGCGCCAAAGGCATAGACCTCGTCGGGCTGCATCCTCGCCCTCCCGGGGGGGCAGTGCGCGAGGGCCACACTGTATCCCTTCGCTCTCGCCGGGCCGCATTCCTGGCAGGATACGTGGGCGGGAACGCGCGACGCCGGTTCAGGGGCGCCGTCTCTCGGCATGCGCAATGGCCCGGCGGAAGCGGGGCATGTAGATGATGTCGAAGAGGTAGAGCTTGTCGGGGAAGAGGCGCGTGCAGGCGACGCGGGCTTCGGCGATGAGTCGCGCCTGCTGCCGTTTGCTCAGGCCGCCGCGGCCCAGCCGGATCTCGGCACGGTCGGCAACGCGCTGCATGGCCCGCAGCCGCCGCGTCTCGGCGGCGACGGCGCGCGCGTCAGGCTCGGGTGGGTGGTTGCCGTCGCTGCCGTCAGCCACTGACCTCGCTCCCTCAGACTCACAGGGATGACTCCAGTTTCAGGTACCACTCGCCATTCTCCTTCGCCCAGTAGAACATAGCCTCGATGTCGCGGACTTCCTCCGTGTTGAGCTTGCGAACCGTGCTCGTGGTCAGGCAGCGGCCGCGATCGCCGGAGCGCGTGGTCCATACGCGATCGATGCGGAAGTCCATGATGTTGAGCTGCTCGGGCTTGACGAGGAACTTGCTCTCGATGAGCTGCGCGATGTCGCGCTCGGCGCTGTCCTCATCGTTGTGGTAGTTGGCCGCCGTGTCGAAGTCCTTGAACTGAACGGCCTCCAGAAAGCCCACCATGTTGTCGTGCAGGGACTTCTTGTCCCGGCCGAGGGCCAGCTCGTAGGGCCCGATCTCGACGCCATAGCGGCCGGCCACGGCGAGGGCCGCCGCGGCGATGCCGATCACAAGAACCAGAGCTATGCCGATGCGTTTCATGGTTGACCGCCCCTCATCTGAGCGGCTGCATCCTCCCTATTCCCGGGCCTTCAGCAGCACCACGCAGAGCCCCAGCAAGGCCACCGTGATGAGAGCCAGCGCCGATAGATCGGCCAGCGCCTGGCCCCAGTCCAGCGATTGATGCCGCTTCGTGAGCTCGTCGAGGAGCTCGTAGGACCATTTGGTGATGGTGCAGCGCTCGACGGCCTTGGCCAGGCCACGCAGATACCTCTCCGCGAGGACGAACTCCGAGAACAGTATCTGCGGGAACATCACGACCGGCACGAGGCCCACTGCCAGGTCGGGTGTGCCGGCCAGCGCCGAGATCGCCAGCCCCAGCGCCGTTCCCGCGACGGCCGCGGCCCAGAGGGCCACGTAGATGAGCACGAGGCTGCCCGCGAGCGGCACGTAGTGGGCGACGATGCCCACCAGGAGGGCGCACTGCACGGCGGCCAGCAGCGCCAGGACCTGGAGCTTCGATAGCACGTAGGCGGCTATCTGGAGCCCGATGCGGCGCTCGCGTTCGTAGATGGCTCGCTCCTTGGCGATCTCCCGACAGGCGTTCACGCACCCGAGCCAGATGGCCCCCAGCGCCAGGCAGAAGTACAAGGACGACGTCGCCGGCGCGTTGTGCCACCGAAGGCAGATGAGCCCGGCGACGATGGGCGCTTGGGCGAGCAGCAAGAGCGTGTAGCCGAAGTCGCCGACGATCACGCTCAGGTAACGGCCGCTCAGGATCGACAACTGCCGCATGTCCACGAGTTGCCGCTGGCCGGCGACAGCGTCGGCGTGCGCAACAGGAATGGGCTCCGCGCCGTGGTTGCGCATGTCAGGACACCCTCGCAGCCTGCTGTCGCAGGTACGGCTGCCTACGCCACACCCTTGGTGGGACGACGCGCAGCCTATCGTAGATCCCGGCCGGATGGCTCGCACGGAAGAACCGTAAGGCGTCGGGCAGAGGGCCATCGAAGACGACGACGCCGTCGGAGAGCACCAGCACCGAATCGAGCACGTCGAGTGTGCCCATGACGTGGGTGGCGAGGATCACCGTCCGGCCGTCGTCGGCCAGGCGGCGCAGGAGGCGCATCAGCTTCCGCTCCAGCGCCGGGTCGAGGCCGGCGCCCGGCTCGTCGAGCAGGAGGAGCCGCGGCCGGCCGACGAGCTCGACGCCGATGTTGGCGCGCTTGCGCTCGCCGCCGCTCAGTGTGCGGATCCTGGCGCGCGCCCGGGGCCTCAGCTCCAGGAGCTGCAGAACGGAGTCAACGTGCCCGCGGACCTGCCGCTCGCCCAGGTGCGCCGGAAGCCGAAGCTGGGCGGCGTAGCCAAGTGCCTTCGCGACGCTCAGGTGCTGGTGGACGATGTCCTCCTGCGGGACGTAGCCGATGGTAGTGCCCCCCGACCGCAGCACATCGCGAACGTCACCGCCGTCCACACGCACGCGGCCCTTGCTTGGCTCGAGGGCGCCGCTGAGGACGTTCAGCAGCGTGGACTTGCCCGAGCCGCTGGGGCCGAGGATGCCGACCATCCCACCGGGCGGCACACGGAGGCTCACGCCGCGCAGGATGGACGTCATCCCGGCGCGTACCGTGAGGCCATCGGCGCGCACATGAGCGCCACAAATGTAGGCGTTGCTTGCCTGCACGAGTTGCCACGCTCCCGGAGGCAGAATGCTCTCACACAAGGCTCTCTGCAACGCTTTTTCCGGCCGCAGGGCCGACCTGGAATGGGTATGTTGGCGGATACTCCCGGCACGGGCAGAAGGATGCCCAAGGTGGAGCCGCAGTGCGATGCGGCGCGGCCAAGTGGGAGGTGGCATACGCAGATCGGACGAACCTGCCGCGACACACGGCGGGCGGACGGTTGACCATGCTCCAGCGCACGTTCATCCACATTCCCGGCATCGGGCCGAAGACGGAGCGGCGGCTGTGGGACTGTGGCATACGGATGTGGGGTGACTTCATCGCGGCAGCGCCGCGGGGCCGAGATGCCGGGCTGCCGATGTCGCCGGCGCGCGCGCGGCTCGTCGCGCGTGAGCTGGAGCGGAGCGAGGGCTGCCTGCGCAGCGGGGACTACGCGCACTTCGCGGGTGCGCTGCCGGGCCCCGAACAGTGGCGGGCGTACGACGCGTTCAAGGGGAAGGCGGCGTACGTTGACATCGAGACCACCGGGCTCGGCGGGCGGGCGTACATCACCGTCATCGGGCTGTACGACGGCCTGCGTACGCGGACCTACATCGCCGGCGAGAATCTGGACGAGTTCCCGGAGGACATCGCGCGGTACTCGCTGTTGGTGACCTATAACGGGGCCACGTTCGACCTGCCCTTCATCCAGCGGGCGTTTCCGGACCTGGTGCTGGATCAACTCCACGTTGATCTGCGGTACGCGCTGGCGCGACTGGGGCTGACGGGGGGGCTGAAGGCCGTGGAGTTCAAGGTGGGTGTGGCGCGCGACGAGCGGGTGGCCGGGCTGGATGGGTGGGATGCCGTGCGGCTGTGGCGGGAGTACCAGGCGGGCTCGGAGGAGTCGCTGGAGACGCTGGTCCTGTACAACAGGGCAGACATCGAGAATCTCGAGCTGCTCATGGAGCACGCGTACGATGGCCTGATGGCCCGATGCCTGCATTGGGGCGCTGAGGTCCGCTGAGGCGGCAGTCCGTGCGCGCAGCCGAAAGGTAGACCCGGAGAGTGGGCTTCTGGAAGGGCCGCAGCGGGCTGTACGTTGTGGCCTTTGTGCTCGATATGATGCTGGCGACCGGCGGGTTCGCCGTGCCGCTGCACGCGATTGCGCTCGGGGCCACACCGCTGCAGCTCGGCGTCATCGGCTCATCCCCCTTCGCCTACACACTCGCCTGCCTCTTCAGCGGGCGGCTCTCGGACCGTTTGGGCCGACGCAACGTTGCCGCGGTCGGCTGCGTGCTGGCGGGCTGCGGCTACTTCGTGATACCGCACACGCCGACGCTGACGGCGCTCTTCGGGATCGTCGTGGGCATCGCGTTTTCCATAGCGCTTATCTGGCCGCCGGTGCAGGCGTGGCTGTCGGAGCAGCCCGACCGGCGGCCGCTGAGCAGGAGCGTTGGGATCTTCAACGTGTCCTGGACCGCCGGGCTGGCCTCCGGGGTCATCGTCGGCTCGAGGCTGGCGGAGCTCGATCCGGCGCTCTACCTGACCTGCTATGTGGCGGGGGGCCTGGGGCTGTTCGCAATCCTCATCCTGCACGCCATCAGGGTGGACGGCCTCCCGGTGGATGACGC
>JASFTE010000011.1:0-21761 GCA_050114035.1 Armatimonadota bacterium
GCGGGCGACTCTTCGGGAGCTGGGCGCGGAGATGGGGTTTGCCGTGGAGTCCGTGCCGGACGCGCTCTACGACGGGGAGCGGGTGAGCAGCAGCAGCATCCGGGATGCGCTGAGGGGGGGCGACGTGGCGAAATCGGGGGCGATGTTGGGGCGACCGTACTCGGTGTGCGGGACCGTAAGTCGGGGCAAGGGACTCGGTGAGCTGCTGGGGTACCCTACGGCGAATGTGCCGGTGGACGAGGCCAAGCTACTGCCGGCCGAGGGCGTTTACGTGGGGTACGCGTCTGCGGCGCAGCAGCGGTATCCCGCGGTGGCGCACCTGGGCGGCAGCCCCACGTTCGGTGAGGCGGAGCCCCTGCTTGAGGTCCACATTCTCGATCGCCACCTCGAACTTGGCGGCCATACGGTTTGTTTCGACATGATAGAGCGGATCAGACCGCCGATTCGCTTTGCCTCACGCGACGAGCTCAGGGCACAGATGCAGGCCGACGTCGAGCAGGCGCGCGGCATGTTGTCGGTTCGCATTGGCGACAACCTGGACGCCGGAGGCTAGAGCTGGGGGAGGTCCGACGTCGGAGCCGCCGTCCATTGCCGAAACGGAGTGAACGTACGTGAGCGAATTCAACGCAAGCAAGCAGGGGATCATCCGGGACTACCAACGCCACGGGTCAGACACCGGCTCGCCGGAGGTTCAGATCGCGCTCCTGACCGGGCGCATAGATCAGCTGACCGAGCATCTGCAGCAGCACCGAAAGGACCATCACTCGCGCCGCGGGCTTCTCAAGATGGTAGGGCAGCGGCGCCGACTCCTGCGCTATCTGCGCAGTGCGGACATACAGCGCTACCGGGAAGTGGCCCAGCGACTGGGACTGCGCGTGCGGGACTAGCGCGGACCAGTTCCTGGCGCTGCCACGCGTTCTGTGATAGCTTTGTTGTGCTAACTGGTGCGGAGGCGCGGTGGGAATGGGGGGAATCAGAGCAAGGAGGGCGGGGACCGTCCTTTCTGCTCTGCTTCCTCAAGTTTCCGCCCGTGCCCCCGAACCTCATCTCAGTAGTACCCACTAGGGGGCAGAATTCCTCATGTTGCACACAGTAGAGATGGAGTATGCCGGGCGCCCGCTCAGCATTGAGACGGGCGGCATGGCCAGACAGGCCGACGGGTCGGCGACTGTACGGTACGGCGACACGATGGCGCTGGTCACCGCGTGTATCACGCGCGAGCGGGCGGACTGGGCGAGTTTCCTTCCGCTCAGAATCGACTTCGAGGAGAAGATGTACGCTGTTGGCCGCATTCCCGGCGGCTTCTTCAAGCGGGAGGGCCGGCCGACGGAAGAGGCCACGCGCACCATGGGCGTCGTTGACAAGTCGGTCCGACCCCTGTTGCCGTCCGGTCTGCGCAACGACGTGCAGATCGTCGCCACGGCTCTGTCGGCGGACCTGCAGAACTCGCCCGACATCGTCTGCGTCATCGGCGCGTCGGCCGCCTTGTGCCTTGCCAGCGCTCCTTTCGCCGGGCCGGTCGCTGCCGCTGAGGTCGGGCTCGGCAGCGACGGCCTGATACTGAACCCGTCCTACGCCGAGATCGAAGAGGGCGGCATGCGCGTCAGCGTCATGGCGACCAGGGACGGGGTGGTCGCCGTGGAGATGGAGGGCGACGGGGTGCCCGACGAGGTCGTCGCGGACGCGCTCCAGTTCGGCGCCGAGGCGGTCGGGCCTGTCGTGGACCTCATCGCCCAGTTGCAGCAGGAGGCCGGCCGGCCGCCCCGGGACAACTACCTGATCTGGGAGCCGGCCGAAGATGTATGCGAGGCCGTCCGAGCCGCCGCGTATGACGAGCTCAAGGCCATCATAGAGACGCCGGGCAAGGACGAGCAGCGGCGCGCCTTCGAGGAGCTCACCATACGCCTCCGCGAGGAGATGGACGAGCGATACCCGGATCACGCCAACGACGTGCACGAGGCCATCGACGAGATGTCGCGGGAGATCGTGCAGTCCCTGATTCTCCAGGAGGGGCGGCGTCCCGACGGGAGAGAGAACACCCAGGTGCGCGACCTCGATAGCCGCGTCGGCTTCCTGCCGCGCGCCCACGGCTCGGGGCTCTTCACGCGCGGCGACACCCAGGTGCTCACCGTGGCCACGCTGGGCGCGGCCCGCGACCAGAAGCTCGTGCGCACGCTGGCCGAGGAGGAGTACAAGCGGTTCATGCACCAGTACAACTTCCCGCCATATTCCGGCGGCGAGGTGCGGCCGATCCGCGGCCCGAGTCGGCGCGACATACGGCACGGGCTCCTGGCGGAGCGGGCGCTCGAGCGCATGATCCCTGACGACGCCGAGTTCCCCTACACGATCCGCCTCGTCTCCGAGGTCCTGGGCTCCAACTCGTCGAGTTCCATGGCCGCCATCTGCGGCAGCACTCTGGCGCTCATGGACGCCGGCGTGCCCATCAAGGCTCCGGTCGCCGGCGTCGGCATGGGCCTGCTAACCGATGGCGACCGCAACGTCATCCTCAGCGACATCCAGTACCTCGAGGACGCATGCGGCCACATGGACTTCAAGGTGGCCGGCACGCGCGAGGGGATCTGTGCCCTGCAGCTCGACATGAAGAAGCCCGGCCTCTCGCCCGTCATCCTGCGCGAGGCGCTGACCCAGGCGAAGGCGGCGCGCGCTCACATCCTCGACAACATGCTCGCCACCATCGAGGCGCCGCGGGCGGAGCTGTCACAGTACGCGCCGCGCATATTCGCCATGCAGGTGGATACCGAGAAGATCGGCCTCGTCATCGGCCCCGGCGGCAAGATGATCCGCAAAATCGAGACCGACTGCGACTGCAAGGTAGACATCGAGGATGACGGGACCGTGTTCGTCGCCGCACACACAGCGGAGTCCGGAGATGCCGCCCGCAAGATGATCGAGGACCTCACGAAGGACGTGGAGATGGGCGAGGTCTATAAGGCTCGCGTCGTCAGCACGAAGCCCTTCGGCGCCTTCGTCGAGCTGCTGCCCGGCAGGGACGCCCTGCTGCACATCTCCGCCATGGCGTGGGAGCACGTGGATCGCACGGAGGACGTCGTCAAGGAGGGCGACGAGGTCGAGGTCAAGGTCGTGGAGATCGACGACCAGACCGGCCGCATCAGGGTCAGCCGGAAGGCGCTGCTGCCACGCTCCTCCGGCTCGTCCGGCGGATCCCGCGGGCCGTCCCGCGGCTCGTCCCGCGGCCCATCCCGTGGCCGGTCGCGTGGCTCGTCCCGCGGCTCATCCCGTGGGTCATCCCGTGGGTCATCCCGCGGTTCGTCCGGCTCCGAGCGGCGCCCCCGGCGCAATCCCGACGGGGACGACGGCTCCGATGGCCCACAGGCGTACTTCCGCGAGAAGCGCCGGCAATAACGACATGGTTGAGCAGGACGCAGAAGTCGCTACACTCGACAACGGCTTGACAGTCGTGACCGAACGCGTGACCGGCCGCCGGCCGGTCGCGCTTGGCTTCTGGGCGCGCGCGGGCTCGGCTCACGAGCCGCCCCAGCTCGCCGGCGTCACCCACTTCATGGAGCACATGGTCTTCCGCGGGACGGAGCGTCGGCCCGGGGAGGAGATCGACCGGGCCATGGCCGCCGTCGGCGGGGAGCTGAACGGCTTCGTGGAGCGAGAGTTCACGTGCTTCCACGCCCGCTGCCTCGCCGAGCACGTGGGATTGCCCATCGAGATCATCGCCGACATGCTCCTGAATGCCCTCTTCCGGTCGGAGGACATCGGGCGCGAGGTCAGCATCATCGCCGAGGAGATCGCCGGCTACGAGGATTCCCCGTCCGACGTTGCCAACGATCTGATCGCCGAGGCCATGTGGGGCGAGCACCCCATCGCCCGGCGCGTCTTCGGCGAGCTGGACAACGTCCGCGCGCTGTCCCCGGCCCAGCTTCGCCGGCAGGCGGCCAGGACCTTCGCGCCCTCCCGCCTTCTCGTGGCCGCCGCCGGGGACATCTCCCACGAGCAACTCGTAGACGAGTTGGCGCGCCACTTTGAAGGCCAACCGCCCGCGGACGCAGAAGAGCACTTCGCAACGCTGGACGCCGGGGCGGGGCGCGTCCTCCTGCGCCGCGACGGCGGACCGGTCCACCTGAGGGTCGGGGCGCCGGCCTACGGACGCAGGGACGATCGCCGGTTCGCCGCGCGCATGGTCTGTGGCGCTCTCGGCGTGGGGCCCAGCTCGCGCCTGTTCCGCGCCGTGCGTCAGGAACGCGGACTCGCGTACGATGTCGGAGCCGACGCCGCCACCTACTCGTGCGGCGGGGCGTTTCTGCTCCACGCCGCGTGCGCCGCCCCGGCTGTGCCGGAGGTGCTGCGTCTCTTCCGCGCGGAGTTGCGTGACGTGGCTGCCCACGGCTTGACGGACGACGAGCTGGCGCAGACGAAACAGCAGATCGTCTGCCAGACTGAGATGGCACTCGACGACGTTGGGGTGCGCATGGACCGCCTGGCCGACTCGTACATGCATCACGGCCGGGTCGTGCCGGTGCAGGAGGTCCTGGACCGCGTCCGGGGCGTGACCATGGACGAGGTCGTCGAGGTGGCGACGGACATGTTCACGGACTCGCCGCTCGCCCTCGCTGCCGTCGGCCCGGTGGACGAAAACAGCCTGGAGGCCGCCTGATGCCACCTATTCGCGTGCTTGTGTGCGGAGCCTGCGGCAAGATGGGACGCACCGTCGTACAGACCGTCCTGGAGCGGCCGGACATGGCCCTCGCCGCCGCCGTGGACGTCGTCCACGTGGGCGAGGACGTCGGCACCGTGACCGGCGCGGGCGATCTCGGCGTGGCGATCGAGCACAACCTCGAGACCGCCGCCGAGTCCGGGGCGCCTGATGTCATGGTGGACTTCACCCAGCCCGCGGCCGTGATGGACAACATCCGCTGCGCCCTCCCCCGCCGCATCGCCTGCGTCGTCGGCACCACGGGGCTGTCCGACGACGACCTGGCCGAGGTGCGCCGCCTCTGCAAAGCGCACTCCACCACAACCATCCTCGCCCCCAACTTCTCCCTCGGCGCCACCCTCATGATGCAGTGCGCCCAGCGCGTGGCGCCGCACTTCGACTATGCCGAGATCCTGGAGCTCCACCACGAGGGCAAGAAGGATGCCCCCTCCGGCACGGCGCTCCGCACCGCCGACCTCATGGCCGAGGCGCGCGCCGAGCCCTTCGGCGGCCTGTCCACTGAGCACTTCGAGCTTGAGGGCGTGCGCGGCGGCGAGCACCGCGGCGTGCTCATCCACAGCGTGCGCCTCCCCGGCCTCGTAGCCCACCAGAGCGTCATCTTCGGCGGCACCGGCGAGACGCTCACCATCCGCCACGACACCTCCGGCCGCGAGAGCTTCATGCCGGGGGTCATGCTGGCAATCCGCAGAACCCAGGAGCTCGAAGGGCTCGTCATCGGCCTTGAGCGGCTCCTTGCCGAGGGGCAATAGGGGTTGCCCCGCGGTAGGTGATTACCATGGCGCTGAACGTTGGACTCGTGGGCGTAGGCCCTGTTGGCGACGCGGTCGCCTCGATACTGAAAGAGCGACGCTTCCCCATGCGCGGGGACTTGCGCGTGATGGCCACTCGTGAGCGCAGCGAGGAGCTTGGCGGCGAGACTGTCCAGGTGCACGAGACCGGCGCCGAGCAGTTCGAGGGCCTCGACGTGGTGTTCTTCGCCGGCCGCGAGGGCGCCAAGGGCGCCAGTGTGATCTGGGCGGAGACGGCCATTGACAACGGCGCCGTCGTTATCGACAACGGCGGCGACTTCCGCATGTTCCCCAACGTGCCTCTCGTGGTGCCGGAAGTCAACATGGACGCCGTCACCGCCGAGACCAGGCACATCGCCAACCCCAACTGCTCCACCATACAGATGGTGGTCGCCCTCGCGCCGCTGCACCGGGCGGCCCGCATCAAGCGCATCGTCGCCTCCACCTATCAGTCCGTCTCGGGCTGGGGGCAGGCCGCCCTGGACGAGCTCCTCCAGCAGACGCCCGACCTGCTCGCCGGCAGGGCGCCCACGCACGACCCGACCGTCCTGCGCAAGCCCATCGCCTTCGACGTCCTGCCCCACATCGACGCCTTCCTTCCCGACGGCTACACCAAGGAAGAGAACAAGATGGTGCACGAGACGCGGAAGATCATGGACGATCCCAACCTCCAGATCACTATCACGACCGTGCGCTGTCCCGTCATCGTCGGGCACGCCGAGTCCATCAACATCGAGACCACCCGCCCGCTCTCGGCCGACGAGGCTCGCGAGATACTCAGCGATCCGGAGCGCTCGCCCGGCGTGGTCGTGATGGACGAGCCCAACCCGGCGGAGTACGCGGGCGAGCACGAACGCACGTACCCGACCCCGCGCGACGTGGAGCTGGACGAGTACAGGGACGCCGTCCTCGTGGGACGCATCCGGGACGATCACACCATTGACAATGGCCTCAACCTCTGGGTCGTCGCCGACAACCTGCGCAAAGGCGCGGCCCTGAACGCGATACAGATCGCCGAGCGCATGATAGAACGGAAGCTGCTCTAGCGGCGGATGGCGCTCCGTCCGCGGCTAGACGCACCGGGAGCACAGGGAGGGGATAGCGCATGGCCGCCACGTGCCGCGTCGTCACGGCCATGGTCACGCCGTTCGACAAGGCGCTGGCCGTCGATCACGGCAAGGCCGCCGTCCTTGCACAGCGGCTCGTGGAGCAGAGCTCGGACGGCCTTCTCGTGTCGGGCAGCACCGGCGAGTCGCCCACGCTGAGTCCCGACGAGAAGATCGAGCTGTACCGGACCGCCAGGAAGGCCGTCGGCGACACGGCGAAGATCATCGCCGGTACCGGCAGCTCATCCACCGCCGACGTCATCGAGCTCAACAGGGCCGCCGAGGACGTCGGCGTGGATGCCGCCCTGGTCGTGTGCCCGGCGTACAATAAGCCGACCCAGGAGGGCCTCTACCGACATTTCGAGGCCGTCGCCGCCGCCACCGCGCTGCCCATCGTCGTCTACAACATCCCGGGCCGTACGGGCCGCAACATCAACGCCGACACCATACTGCGGCTGGCCGAGATCGACAACATCGTCGCCGTCAAGGAGTCCAGCGGCGACTTCGACCAGATGACCCAGATCGCCGCCCAGTCCCCCGACGGCTTCGAGCTCTACTCCGGCGACGACTGGGCCACATTGCCCGCGCTGGCCGTGGGCGCCGTCGGTGTCGTCAGCGTCGCCAGCCACGTCGCGGGCCCGCAGATAGCCGACATGGTTCGCGCCTTCCACGACGGCGACGCGGAGAGGTCCAAAGCGCTGCACTGGCGCCTGTGGGAGCTGTTCCAGGTGCTCTTCATGCCCTCGTCCGTGAACCCGGCCCCGGTGAAGGCGGCGCTGCGCCTCGCCGGCTTCGACTCCGGTGGGCTGCGCCCGCCCCTGCTGCCCACCACGCCGGAGGAGGACGACGAGATCCGCCGCGTAATGGAAGAGGCGGCTCTGCTGTGAGCTCCCTCCTGGAGGAGATAGGCGCCGAGGTCCGCCAGTGTACGAAGTGCCCGCTGGCGCGCTCACGCAACAGAGCCGTCCCGGGCGACGGGCCCGCGGACGCCCGCATCATGTTCGTCGGCGAAGCGCCGGGCGGCGAGGAGGACCGCCAGGGGCTGCCCTTCGTCGGCCCCGCCGGGCGGCTCCTGAACGAGTTGCTGACCCAGGCCGGGCTGCGGCGCGAGGACGTGTTCATCACCAACATCATCAAGTGCCGGCCGCCGCGGAACCGCGATCCCATGCCCAGCGAGATCGAGGCCTGCCGCGAGTACCTCGTGGGCCAGATCGCGGCCATCAACCCGGCCGTGCTCTGCACGCTCGGCTCCCCGGCACTCCGGACGCTCGTGGATCCCAAGCTGACTATCGGGCGCGTACACGGTGCGGCACGGCGCGAGGGAGGCGTCCTGTACGTGCCCCTGTATCATCCGGCAGCGGCAATCCACAACCCCGGGCTGCGCCGCACGATCATCGAGGACATGGCCAAGGTCACCCCGATGCTCCAGCAGGCGCAGCGACGGTAGGGCGCGACTCGCACAAGCCCATAGGGAGGCATTCACCGTGATCGTCATCGGAGAACGACTCAACGCCACCAACAAGAGCGTCGGGGAGGCGCTGCGTGCCCGCGACGCCGACTCCATCAAGGACCTCGCCCGGCAGCAGGCGGACGCGGGAGCCGATTACCTCGACTGCAACGCCGGCCGCAAAGCCGAGGACGAGGTCGCCGACATGCAGTGGCTCATCCGCACCGCCCGCGAGGTCACCGAGCTGCCGCTGTGCATCGACAGCCCCAACCCGGACGCTCTCGCCGCCGGCCTGGACGTGTACGAGGGCGCGCCCCCCATCCTCAACTCGGTCACGGCCGAGGCGGCGAAGATGGACCGGGTGCTCGACCTGGCCGTGCAGGCCAAGGCGCGCATCATCGCCCTGTGCCTCTCCGACGAGGGCATGCCCGACTCGGAGGGCGACCGGGAGGGAGTGGCCAAACAGCTCATCGACGCCGCGCTCGCCAAGGGCATCAGCGCCGACGACATCTTCGTCGACCCCGTCGTGCTCACCGTGAGCGCCGCCGGCGAGGCCGGCCCCCTGTGCATAGCGGCCGTCCGCGCCGTCCGGCACGCCCATCCCGACGTGCACATCACGGCGGGGGTATCGAACGTCTCCTTCGGCCTGCCGAGTCGCCGGCTGCTCAACCGCACCTTCCTCGCGCTGCTCATGGGCGCCGGACTCGACGCCGCCATCATCGACCCGACCGACCCGGACATAATGTCCACCTGGCGCGCGGCCGAGGCCCTCCTCAACCGCGACGAGATGTGCCTCAACTACATCCAGGCCAGCCGCGATGACAAACTGGTGGAGTAGGGCGGGCAGGATGAGCCAGGCAAAGGCGAAGGCTGTCGGCGGAGTGGGAGCCAGGTGGCTCTGCTTCTAGTAGGCCCCCCTCCCGCTCAGCACCGCCGGAATCGTGCGGAGCAGGATGGCCAGATCGAACAGCAGCGACTGGTTGCGGATGTAGTAGAAGTCGTAGTGGATGTTCTCCGTCAGGGGCAGGTTCTTGCGGCCGAGGATCTGCCACAGGCCGGTCATGCCGGGCTTGACCTCCAGCCGCTTGCGCTGCCAGGGCGCGTAGCGCGCCACGATGCGCGGCAGCTCCGGCCGCGGCCCCACGAGGCTCATGTCCCCCCTGAGCACGTTCAGAAGCTGCGGCAGCTCGTCGAGGCTGTACTTGCGCAGCCAGCGGCCGATGGGCGTTACGCGATCCCCCTCATCATCGCCCGCACCGTGTGGCACGGCTTGCTCGTCAAGCCGTGCTTCATCGCCCACGGGTAGCGAGCTACCCGTGCCACCCGGGGCCGCCATGGACCGGAGCTTGTGCATCACGAAGGGCTGCCCATGCTCGCCGATGCGCTCCTGGCTGAACAGCGCCGGCTCCCTCGTCGTCAGCCTGATGAGGGCGGCGATGACAAGCCACAGCGGGAGGCTCAACACGAGCGCCGCCGAGCCGAGGGCAAGATCGACCGTCCGCTTCAGGGCGCGCTGCCACGTGCCAAAGGGTCTGCTCCTCAGGCTGAGGACGGGCAAATCTCCCACGCCGTTCAGATCCATGGAGGCCGTGAGCGCGCCCATGGGTCCGGAGACGACGCGGAACACGACCGGCAGCTCCTCGCACTCGCCGACTATGTCGAGCAGCTCGGCCGGCGCCATCTCGGGTTCGGCGACGAACACCTCATCAATGGCGTGCGCCGGAATCAGGCGCGGCAGCTCACCGGCGTGTCCCAGAACAGGCAGCCCGCGGAATTCGCCTCGGCCCTCCGGCGCGCGCTGAACGAACCCCACCGGCTCGTAGCCGAACTCCGTCACATCCTGCATCTGGGCCAGCACGGTCCCGGCGAGCTGATTGCAGCCCACGATGGCGGCCCGGCTCAGGCCCTCCCCGCGCCGCAGTCGCCGGCTCCGAGCCCCGCTCATGGCGCTCCGAAAGGCCGACGCCAGCACGAGCCCCATCGCCCAGAACAGGACCATGAGCGCGCGCGAGTAGTCGTACTTGCGCAGGTACGACAGGGCCATGAGGACCAGGAGGACAAGCGACACGGCCTTGAACACCGCGGCGAACTGGCCGAAGCGCGATGTGCTGCGCCGCCCCCGGTACAGGCCCATGGTGTCGAAGGCGATGATCCACACGGCGAGCACCACGGGGAGAGTGTACAGGTACGTGGCGAGGGGGTGCTTCAGCGGCGGGAGCAGCCCGAGGAGATGCCCGAGGACGCGTGCCAGGTACGCCGCCATGACCGCGGCAACGCACACGGCCGAGTCGCCGACCAGCAGCCAGGCGATCGGGCCGCGTCGCCCGCGGGCGGCGCCAAGCCCCCCGCCGCGCTGTCCCAGCAGTGTCGCCATCTACGCCGCCTCACTTGCCGTCCGGGACCCACTCGAACTCAATATCGGGATCGGCGGCGTCGCGCCTCAGCTCATCCGGGTCGTCGTGGTTGTACGGCTCGGTGGGGATATTGAGCAGGATCGAGGGCTCGTCGCCGACACACGCCTGCCCGTGCCACACCAGCGGCGGGATGGTGATCAGCATGGGGTTGCCCTCGCCGATGACGACCTCCATGGTCTCGCCGCGCGTGGGCGACCCCTCCCGATCATCGTACAGGCCGATCCTGGCGTCCCCCTTGACCACGCAGAAGTTGTCCGTCTGGCGCCGGTGCGCGTGCCACGCTTTCACTATCCCGGGCCGGCAGGTCGAGATGTACGCCTGGCCGAATTCCGTGAATTGGGGGTCGTCCCGCCGCAGGATCTCCATCACGTAGCCACGATCGTCCACGTGCCGCGTCAGCGACTTCATCTTCACGCCGTCGATCATTCCGTGCTCCTCCCGTGGATCGAGCATACCCGGCGCCGCAATGCGATAGTACTAACGCTTCGGGGCGGGGCATTGTGTCCGGGCGGGCGGCCGGCGGCAGGCAGGGGCAGGACACGTTCGCGGCGCATGGAGCGTTATACGTATTGGTAAGTGGCCACAAGGCCGGGTGGCACGGGTTGCTGGCCAACCCGGGCGGCCCCCTTCCCGTTCAGTGGCACAGCGCCCAGGCGTGACTTGGCGCCCATGTGCATGCGAGACACTCAATCCCCGGCCGCCGGCGCACCCGGGAGGGCTGAAGCTCCGAGGGGCGGGCCGCACGCGCCCAGCCCTCCGCTCGCTGGGCGGCGCGTGGCCATGGTGACGCCGGACTATCCCCCCGACGCCATCGGCGGCGGCGGCGTGAGCTGCCATCTGCTGGTGCGGCACCTGCGGGAGCGCGGCCTCATCGTCGATGTGTACGCGCTGACGCAGCGCGCCCCGGAGCGTCGGCGGCCCGGGCCCGAGCCCTCGGCGGGCAACGATGCGCGCGCCAGTGCCCCGGGCGGGACCGATGTTCGGCTCTCGGCCGGCGGGGGCCGCGTGGGCCGCAATCTGCGCGCCGTTGCCGCGCTTCGGGGCCGACTCGGCGATTACGATCTGGTGCACGTGTACGATGGGTCGCTCCTGCCGGCGGCGGCGCTGCTCCACTGCCTCGGCCGGCCGCGAGTGCCCGTCGTGATGCACCTGAACAACCTGCAGGGGGCCTGCTTTACTCCCGAGCTGTGCCTGAAGGAGGAGTGCGACCGGCACGGGTGGCTCAAGTCGATCCGCTGCGCCGTGGTGGATCCCGAGCCGACCTCGAGGCTGCGCCGCCTCCTGCTCGTGCATCCCGTGTTCCACATCGTCAACCGCATGGGGCGGCTCGCACCCGCCTTCATCGCGATCAGCGCAGACCTCAAGGCGCGCTATGTGGCCGCGGGCCTCCCCGCCGACCGCATCGTCGTGGCGCCGAACATGCTCGACGAGCGTCTGTTTGCGCCGCGGGAGGCGGAGGAGAAGGAGGAGCGGGGGGACGGGCTGAACATCCTGTACGTGGGGCAGCTCGATCACCGCAAGGGGGTGCACGACCTCGTCGCGGCGTACGGGCGGCTGCCGGCCGCTGTGCGGGGGCGGGCGCGGCTGAGGATACTGGGCGCGGGGAAGGACGAGGCGGCGCTGCGGCAGCTCATAGATCAGTGCGACATCGGCGATCGCGTGGAGATGCGCCATTGCCGCTACGGCGATCTGCCCGACGAGTACGCGGCGGCCGATGTGTTCGTCAAGCCGGCGTGCTGGCCCGAGCCCTTCGGCCGGACATGCCTGGAGGCCCTCGCCTTCGGCCTGCCGGTCGTGGCGGCTGATGTGCCCTCGGCGCGCGAGATACTGGCGGGCAGCGCGGTGTACTATCAGCCCTTCGACGTTGATGACCTCGCCGCGCAGCTCCAGCGGGTCATCGAGAGCGCTCAATTGCGGCGAGACATGGCCGCCAGGGCTGCGGGCCGCCTCGAGCAGTACATGCCCTCGGCCGTCGTGGGGCGGATTCTGCAGGTGTATGAGGGCTGCCTTGACGGGCGGTAGGGCTGGGCCGTGCTAGAGGGAAATGAGCGGGGACAAAGAAAGGTAGCATCGGAAGTAGTGTGACCTATCCTCGATAGCGACAGGGAGCCAGCGGCTGTGAGCGAGAAAGCCAGACGCAATCTGACGCGGGCAATCGTTGGCGTTGCCATCGTTGCGCTTATCGTGTTTGCGTACTACCGCAAGACGGAGATCCCCCGCCTCGTGGACAGGATCGCCAACGGGACGCCGGCGGAGCGTCTGGATGCCGTCAAGCGGCTCATCGCCAAGGAGAAGCTGGCCGAGGCGATGGAGGAGGCCTCCCGGCCGGCGCAGTACAACTGCGTGGCCGCGCTGGTGCAGATCGGCGACCACCAGGCCATGGCGCAGATGCTCGAGGCCAAATGGGACTTCGACCTTCCCATTGAGACATGGTGCCAGACGATCCTGGTGACATGGGGCGACAGCGCCGTCGGCCCGCTCATAGAGGCGCTGCAGAACAAGGACGGTCACATCCGCGGCGCCAGCCTCGTGGCGCTCTCCAAGATCGGGGAGGCGGCGAAGCCGCCGCTGTTGGAGCTCACCGGCGCCTGGGATCTGTACGTCCGGGACGCGGTGCGCGATACCTGCGCCAAGGCGGACATGGCGCCGCTGATCAGAGACGAGCTCATCGAGATCGTCAAGGAGTCCGAGCCCCGGCCGGGGGAGACGCCGGCGAAGCATATCCGCCGGCGTGACACTGCCGTGCGGGCGCTGGAAGCTATGAAGGTGCCCGCCTTCGAGGTGCTCGTGAAGCTGCTGAGGCACGCGGATCCGGACCCGGCCTTCGGGGCGGAGCTGCGGGGACAGGCGGCACTCTCGCTGGGCAGGATCGCCGACCAGACCAAGGACTCACCGATAGCCGTGGCGGATGCCATCACGGTGATCGATGATCTGATCGAGGCGCTGGGCGACCCGGACTGGACAGTGCAGCGCCGGGCGGCTGCGGCCTTGGGCCCGGTGTGCAAGGTGAAGGCGGAGCCGGAGGATCCGGCGGAGCGACAGGAGCTCGCCAGGCCCATCGATCCGCTGATTGCGCTGCTCAACGCACCGCAGCCCGACGTGCGCGCGGCCGCGGCCGAATCGCTCGGCCTCATCGGCACTGTGCGGGCCGCGGCGCCGCTGGGCGCGGCATTGGCAGACGACACACGGCGCGCCGGTGCAGGCCCCGAGATCGCGCTGGCCATCGAGCGGATCGGCGGGCCGCCGGCTGTCAAGACGTTGAGCGCGTCGCTGCAGCACGGCGATCCCGACGTGCGCGAGTTGGCCACGGCCACGCTGGCAAACATCGGCGGTCCCGCGTCCCCACGGCCATTGGCCGAGCGCCTGAGCGTCAGCACCGAGCAGGCGGTCCGAGTGCGCCGCGTGGCCGCCGGCGCCCTGCGCAACATCGCTGAGGGCGCCTATGCAGAATCGGGCGCCGCTGATGTGCGGGCAGCCATGCAAAGCGTGCTTCCGGCTCTCGCGGGCGCCCTGGCCGACGGGGACTGGCACGTGTACGTCGCGGCGCGTGACACGCTGGCGAGGGTGGGTCAGCCCGCCGTATCTCAGCTCATCAATGCCATGACCATCGGCGACGACCGCGTGAGCTACACGGCGACGGAGAGCCTGGCAAAGATCGGCCGCCAGGCCGTGCCCCAACTCCTGCGCACCATCACGGAGCGCCCGGAGAGCGATGTCGCCCGGTGGGCGGCCATCGCACTGGGGGACATCGGCAGCCCGGCGGTGCCGTCGCTCATGCGCGCGCTGGCCGACAGCAGCCTGAGCGTAGCGGCACGCTCCAACGCCGCCCGGGCTCTCGGCCTGTCGCGCGACCTTCGCGCTGCCGAAGCCCTGCTGGCGGCCACGCGGGATCCTGTCGCGGACGTCCGCGTCCAGGCCGTCAGGTCGCTGGCCGACCTGCGGGGCGTGGAGGGCGAGAAGAAGGAGGGCGAGTCAGCCGTCATCGCCGCACTGGCCGACGACGACGCGGCCGTCAGGGAGATGGCCATGCGTGTGCTGGAGGACTGGCCGGGAGTGACGGCCAATGAGGGGCTCGTCGCCAAGCTCGGGCCCAACAGCCCCAAGAACACACGGCGCCGTGCCGCTGTGGTTATTGCTTATCACCTGCGGGCCGGCATGCTGCTGGGGATGGGGGCCGAGCGCACGGCGGAAGAGGCGAAGCTGCCCGAGCGAGTCGCGAGCTTGCTCCAGACCACGTTGAGCGATGAGACGGAGTCGCCGCCGCTGCGTCACCACGCGTTGGAGCTGTTCGGCTCAGTCGCGGCTGTAGACCGGGTTGATAAGGAGACAATCAAGGACCCGCCATCGGTCGACATCGAGCAGTTCATATCCGCTGAGGACACCGAGCTCACGCATGCAGCCTGCAAAGCACTCGCCGGCGTTGGCGCCCGCATCTCTCGCGAGATCATGCGTGAGGCGCGACTCGGCCTCACCCCGGAGCCCTCGCAGGCAGCCACCATACTGGCCAGGCACCTCGAGGCCCCCGAGCGGCCCGACCTCGCGGCATGGTATGCCCTCAGCCTCGCGGAGATCCGCGAGACTGCAGTGAAGTCCCTCGTCGATCCGAGGGATCCGGACGACCGTACCGCTGAGCCAGCGGGGCTTCTCATGGAATCCGAGGTGCCCTCGTGGGAGCAGCTCTCAGACGCCGAGAGCAGGCCCACGAAGCTGTGGGCGGCGGCCGTGCTGGGCCGCATCGGCAAGCCTGCCGTCAACGCGCTGTTCGATTCCCGCACCAAGTTCGCCGGAGCCAGGGGAACGCGCTCCCAGGCGATGGAGCGTCTGCGCGAGATCTTCGACAACTTCGACCTGTTCGTGTTCCACGAGGGGGCGATCACGGACGCCGTCGGCGATGACGGCAAGCTGGCGAGCGAGGAGCTCCGTACGCTACAGCAGTTCAACAACCGGGGGAGCGTCCTGTCACTGGACAGCGTGCAAGAGGATGCCGAGACGATCTGGCGCCTCACACGGGAGTTGCGCTGGGTGCACGCTGCCATGTTGGCCACGCGCGACACGCTGGCACGCGACTACGTGGAGAACGTCGGTGACTTCGATGTCCTGCCCGAGGCCGAGTACGAGCGAGTCGAGGAGGCCATGGACGAGCTCGCGCGGCTCAAGGTTGCCGAGTGGTAGGACACGGGCGGCGCCGTCGCGCCACCGCAAAGGACCGAGCCAATGAAGGGTAAATGGCTGACTGCCGTCGTCTGCCTCCTGTTGCTCATCTTCGGCATCGCCGTGGCCGCCCTCATGCAGAAGCGAGCCAAGATCCCGGAGCTCGTCATGCAGCTGGGCGCGGCCGACTATGGCGACGCCCAGGACGCCATGCGGGAGCTTACCACCATGCGGGCCCTGGTGATCGAGGACGTGTGCGATGTGCTTGCCAACCCCACGAGCGCCGGATACACCGATCCCCAGCGGTGGCGGGCCGCGCTGGTGCTGGGCGACATCGGCGGCGAGCGTGCCGTCGAGGTGCTGCTGAGGGCACTGAAGGAGTCCGAGTCCAAGGACGTGCAGTGGAACTGCATCGTCGCACTCGGGAAGCTCGGGGCCACCGAGGCGGCCGAGGAACTCATCAGGATCCTGCAGGACGACGACATGGCCGAGGTCGTCAGGCTGACGGCCATTCGCACGCTGGGACTGCTCGACGCACAGGACGCCGTCGGTCCGCTCATCGGACAGCTGGAGAAGCGGCCCGATGCCCAGCAAGTGATCGCCGAGCGCCGGGCAGAAGAGCGGGAGGCCAAGGAAGCCCAGGAAAGGGCCGACGAGCGCAAGAAGTACGAGGATGCTGATCTGCCGGTCCCAGCGCACCTACTGGAGCAGGAGGTAGCAGAGGAAGAAGAGGAGGCGGCAGAGATCACGGACGCGGATCGGCCACAGCTCCGCATCGCCTCCTGTGAGGCGCTCGCCATGCTCGGAGACAAGGAGGCCGTGCCGCCCCTGTGCGAGGCCGCCGACAGCAGCTACGAGCCGGAGTACAGCGTGCGCATTGCGGCCATCGTGGCCCTGGGAGACCTGGCCGACGCGAGCGACGAGCAGGTGATCGATGTCCTGGTGCGCAATCTCAAGGACGTGACGTGGGACATGAACGCCGACGGCGAGGACGACGACCCGGATGGCGACGTGCGCGTCGCGGCTGCCCATGTGCTGCGGAGGCTCGGAGGCAAGAACGACACGGCGGTCGCGGCGCTCCAGCGTGCGGCCGATGACAAGCACTACTGGGTGCGATTCGCGGCGACGGAATCCATAGAATAACTCGGAGGACGGGTGCAAAGTGACCAGAATCGCTGTCGCAGCCGTGCTGGCTGCGTCGTTCCTGATTGGTGGGTGTGCCGAGGACCCGATCCCGAAGCTCTCGGACGAGCTCGAGGAGCTCGTCCTGGACAGGCGCCTCATCGCCGTGGCGCGCCTGCGGGATCTCGACGATGACCGGGCCATCGAGCTGCTGGCCGAGGCGCTGGAGTCCGACGAGGAGCTCGTGGATGCCGCGGGCGACGCCCTGGCCTACAAGGGCTGCCAGCTCAGGACCGACGAGAAGCCCGACAAGGTGAACGAGGCCCTGACGCGGATCATGAACAACGCACACCTGGAGCAGCCGCCGCGCGCGAAGGCTGCCTGGGCCCTCGGTGAGATCGGCGATCGCGAGTCCATCCCGTCCCTCAAAGGGGCAAAGAGCGCAAATGACGCCAAGGGCGTCGCGGCCGGCGACGTGCGAAAGCAGGCCACGCAAGCGCTCGAGAAGCTCGGCTACAACACCGGGGGCCGCGCCCGCGCGATGGCCGAGGACGGCACGGTGCCCGACAGAGACCTCGATGGGACGCCCGACCTGGAGCAGGCCACGGAGCCGACGGCCATGCCCGAGCCCGAGGAGGCGGAACCCGAACAGCCTGAGGAGGCGCCTGGGACCGCGGAGGGGACCGAGGCTGAAGAGGCGGAAGCGCCCGAGGCGGGCGAGGAGGCGACGGACGAGCAGGCCGCGCCGGCAGAACCCGAGGGCGAATCGAGCTAGCCACGCACACCGCTGCACCAGAGCCGCTGACGAATGCGCGCCTCAGCCACAGATGTCTGGCGAGGCGCGTTTCTCGCTCTGCGGGCCCTGGTCGGCATCATGGCTCGGGCCGCTGGGCCACACAGGCGATGGACACTCCAAAGGGCAGGCTGACGGCGGCCGCCAGGTGCATCTCCAGGGCGAGGACCCACACGAGCAACCGGTTCACGGGCCCCGGCAGCTCGATGAGAGCCGTCTTCGGGGCATCGTCCGGGCGCTTGCGCAGCCGCTGCAGCAGCCGGAAGAGCGCGATAGGCAGCAGCAGCACGCTGAGCGCGTGGGTCATCTTGACGATGCGGAAGCCCGCCTCGTCCAGCACATGCCGAAGCTCCCGCGCACTGTACCGCCGCAGATGCCCCAGTGCATCGTCGTGCTCGCTCCACAGCCAGCCATATGCCGGCGCCGTGACGATGAGGTGGCCCCCGGGCCTGCAGATACGGTACAGCTCCCGTGCCGCAGCCGCGTCGTCAATGTGCTCCAGCACGTCCAGGCACAGGACGAGGTCGAGCTGCCCCTCACGCAGCGGGAGCGCCTCGGCCGGCGCGCGCACCAGATCGCTGATCCCGTTCTCCGCGCAGAGCCGAAGGGCCACATCGGAGATATCGACTCCCGCTCCCCGTCCCATCGGCGAGAGCTCCGTTAGCGTGGCGCCCGTGCCGCAGCCGATGTCCGCGATGCTGATGTCGTCGCTCTCCTCGTCCCGTGCCGCCCGTTTGCGGCGCCAGTACTTGCCCGCCAGGAGCCGTACCAGGCGTCGCCGGGCCACGAACCACCAGTAGGTGCCCTCCAGGCGGTGCATGTTCTCGATCTCATCAGCACGCACGACTGACCCACACTTTTCTCGAACGGGTGTTTGCAAATCTGGCGTTTGGTGCTATACTCCAGACGAGGTGGCATCACCCGCGCTCAAGGAGGCAAGCCAATGGCTGCGAAGATGCTCACCCGGCGTCGCAGGGAGATATTGGATTTCATCGAGAAGACCAGTGCAGAACAAGGGTACCCACCGACGGTCCGAGAGATCGGGGAGGCAGTGGGTCTGACCTCCAGCTCCAGTGTGCAGTTCCACATCGAGGTGCTCAAGGAGGCCGGGTACCTGGAGCGGGATGAGCGGGACGGCAAGAAGCTCACCCGCGCCCTCCGCGTGCGTAGCGATCAGTCTCTGGGCAGGCCCTCCCGGGCGCCGGTGTACGTCCCGCTCGTCGGCCAAGTGGCGGCGGGCGAGCCGGTCCTGGCCGAGGAGCACATCGAGGACCACTTGCCCATGCCGCCCGAGTTGACTGGCGGCCCGGACTCCTTCATGCTGCGCGTGCAGGGCGATAGCATGATCAACGCCGGCATACTGGACGGCGACTTCGTGCTGGTCGCTCAACAGCAGACGGCCGAGAATGGCGATATCGTGGTCGCCCTGCTCGAGGACGAGGCCACCGTCAAGCGCTTCTACCACACGCCGCGGGGGATCGAGCTGCGCCCTGAGAACCCGTCCATGGCGCCCATCGTGACGAACGCCGACGTCCGTATCGTTGGTAAGGTGCGCGCCGTCGTCAGGCAAGTGCCTTAGGCGCCGTCGGCGGCGGGGAGGCGTGCGGCGATGAGTATCGTCGCGTCGTCTTCCCGACCGCGCCCACCGAACTGCTCGGCCGCGGCCATGACCTGATCGGCAGTGTCCTGCGCCGAGGCCGGCGGCCGGCCGCGCACGATGCGGGCTATCTGCTCGGCCGAGAACTCCTCTTTCCGCGGGTTGCGCCGCCCGAGTACCCCGTCGGTGCACAATACCAGCAGGTCGCCCGGCTCCAGCACCGCCGTTTGCTCCTCGTACGACGGTGTCTCACTGACGCCGAGAACGATCCCTCCGGTGTGCAACTCCCTGGTCTCTCCCAATGGCGTGCACAGCAGCGGGGGCACGTGGCCGCAGTTCACGTAGCTGATGCGTCCGGACGGCAGATGCACGATGCCGTAGAACAAGCCGACGAACAACTCCGACCCGAGGCTCCGGAAGTGCGGATACAACAGGCCATTGAGGTGCGTCGCCATCTCGCCGGGCTGCGGGAATCGCTCCGCCGAGGCGTGGATCTGGTGCTTGAGCAGCGAGATGTGCAGTGCCGCCGGGACGCTGCGCCCCGAGACGTCTGCGATGCACAGTCCCACGTCATCCGGCGACACCCGCAGGACGTCGAAGTAGTCGCCGCCCACATCCCGCGCCGGCTCGAAGGCAGAGCCCACCACATACCCCGGCATCTCCGGCAGCCGCGTCGGCAGCAGCATCTCCTGCAGCCGCCGCGCGGTCCGCATCTCCTGCTCGATCCGCAGCGCCCGCTCCTGCGCGCGGGCCAGCAGACCCGTGGCCAGAGCCACGAGCCCGAGCCACGGAACGCGCATCGTCACTGCCACGAACAGGGCATCGATCCCGGTTGCCGGCGCAAAGGGGTGGGCGTACTGATAGCCGCAGTACAGCAGCGACGCAAACCCCGCCACGGCGACGCCGCCCCACAGCCCCCACTCCATGGCCGCCATGACGATGAGCAGGAAGTAGATGGGGAAGAAGCTCACGGAGGCTTCCGGGACGCCGAGGCAGGCCGTGACAAAGAGCAAGTCAATCACCACGGTGGCGGGCCGCAGTCCCGGGAGCCGCTCGTAGCGGGCGTACATGACCATCACGACGAGGCAGTACGCGGCCGCCGCTATCACAACGCCCCCCGCCCAGCCCGTCAGCGGCGCTCCCAGGCCGCCCTCCGGCAGGTTCCACCTGATGAGGAACGCGAGCAGGAACGCGAGACGGAAAAGCGCCCAGATCAATCCCGCCTCGTCCGACGTCCCGACATGGCGCTCTGCGTACTGTGCTGGCCGCATGGCTTCTCTGTCGAGCGGCCCTTTGGGCCGCCGCGGGGCCTATCGCTCCTCGCCCGGTTCATCGAACAGCGTGTCGTCCAGCCCCGTGTTGACCCGATACTCACTGAACGTGATGGCCGCCGTGCCCTTCATCCGCCGCCCGCCGCCCCGCGGTCGCTGCGCCAGCTCGCACTTGACGCTCTTTGGTAGCCAGAAGCGCTTCTCCACCAGCGTGTGTTCCCACGTGAGCGACATGGCCCTCCGGTCATCCCGCCACACCTCCATCTTCTGCATCGTCCAGCTCTTGCCGTTGACCCAGGCGATGAGCCGGAGGCCCCCGCCGTCCTCCCTGGGCGTGATCTTCAGGCCATAGACGGACCCGGCCTCCGTTGCGCGCCGGCCCATGAGGGTCACATCGGCGCCCTCGGCGATGGCCTTCGAGATCCGGGTGGGCATGACGGCGTCCCGGGGCAGGACCACGAACCCCCGCTCGGGCTTCACCGTCAGCTTGTCGGGCCGCTTGAAGTACACGGTGCCGCTGCTGTCCGGCAGGTCGAGGGCCTCGATTTCCAGGTGGATGGCGAAATGTGCACTGAAGTCCGTGATCCCCTTGCGCAGATCGAGCGCGCGAGAGAGAATCTCCGGTCCACTCAGCTCCTCGCCCTGCCCGAGCACGCCGCTCGCGACTCCGGCGGAGAGCAGCACGACGAGACAGAGGACGCGGCGGGCGACCGCACGGCGACTCGTGTCACGCATCAGCATAGCACGTCCTTCCGTCGGAACACGAGGAAGCCGAGGATCAGCGGCACGACCATGTACAGGCCCATGACTCCCACGGACTTGAGCACCTCGCCGACGGGGACTGCGGTTTCGAAGAGCTTGTGGACGGCCAAGATGTGCACCCGCATCAGGTACGGCGAGAGCCATTCGAGGCTCAGGATCTCGTCCGCCGTTGAGCAGATGAACAGGAACGCCACGGCGACGGCCGCCGCGGCCGCGCCACTGCGCAGGAAGGTCGAGAAGAACAGCGCAATCGTCGTGATGGCGATGGTGCACCATGCCGCCATGGCGTAGGCGAGCCCCAATCGCCCCAGGGCCTCGGCCTCGGGGATGAGGCGAATGTTGGGGCCCATCGCCACCAGATCGCCCCGCCCGAAGAACGCCCACCCCATGCCGAGGGCGAACCCGCCCACGAACGCCGTCAGCACCACAGTGTGCAGCGCTGAAATGAGGAACTTCGCCGCGTACACGGTGCCGCGGGTCACCGGGCGCGTCAGGAGCGTCCGCAGCGTGCCACTGCGACGCTCGGCGGCTATCTGGTCGCCGGCCACCATGCTCGCGAGCACGGGCAGAAACAGTACACAGCTTGGGATCAGGATCACGAATGC
>JASFTE010000012.1:0-20987 GCA_050114035.1 Armatimonadota bacterium
GATGGCGCCGAAGTAGTTTCCGATGTGCACGGCGCCGGACGGCTGAATGCCTGATAGCGCTCTCATTGTGTTCACCTCAGTTCCCGTGATGCAAAAAAAGGCCGCAGGCAGCTTCGCGAGCTCGCCCACGGCCTTGGTATGGTTGCTCGGCACACGTCAAGAGAGGGGCGGCCCGCCTCAGCAGTGCCGCCAAGCCCAGAGCACGAACACCTCGGATGGGAGCGGATTGCTCATTGGGCTCCCTCGATCATGGGGAATCTACCATCGCCGCCTCCGTTTGTCAACGGCTCCGGGCCGGGCCGGTGTGCCTGACGAATGTTGGGGGCCAAAACATGGGCATCCTCCCTGCAACGCCGACTGGGACTCATGCGTATAGATCAATGAGAGCAAGGGCAGAGGACGTGGCCGGCGCTGGGCGAAGTACGCCCGGAGAGCACGGCTGAGGGACTGCCGCGGCAATCGAAAGAGCGCCGGAAGCCGCCATCCGGCAACAGGAGGCTGACTTATGAGAACCAGAACGAGCTTGACATCTATTGCGCTCGTTGCGCTGCTGGTCGTGCCCGCCGTCGGGATGGAAGCGCTGCAGTTGCCTCCCCCGGCGACGGCCGAGCCGGCGGCTGACGACACAGCGCGCCCGATGACGGGGGAGGAGATCGACCCCATCGAGCTCATGCGTCAGATGGGGGCGGATGATGACGCGATAATGTTCGTCCAGCTTATGTCCCAGGCCATGGGAGCGGACGTGGGGCAGATGATGCTGCTGATGATGCTGGCCGACAAGGGCGGGATGGACGACGACCTCATGGGCATGATGCTCTTCAGCAAAATGCTCGGAGGCGGCGCCACCAAGCAGCCCATTGCACTGCTGCAGGGCCCGGCGCTGCTGGTCATCGAGGACGGCGTGGTCTACAAGATCGACACGGACACGATGCGCATTGAGGGGAAGGTGGCCTATCGGCAGAAGAAGGGCGCGGCCGACCTCACGGCGCTCATGCCATTCATCACCCATGCGCACGGGAAGGCGCAGGCGACGGCGTGCCTGAGCAACATGAAGCAGCTCTGCCTGGCGACTCACATGTATGCCCAGGAAGCCGGCCTGCTGCCCACTGAGCAGTGGACGGATCAGCTCGCGGCATACACGGGGAATCGTGCGCTCTACGCCTGCCCCGGCATGCCCGAGCGGCCGGTGGGCTATGCGATCAACGAGGCCGTGATCGGGGCCCTCATGCCGGAGATCAGGCGCCCGGCCCAGACGGTGCTGTTCTACGAGTCGGACCCGGGGCACGACCTGCCCTTCGGCGGCCCGGACGCCGTGATCCGCCAGCCGCGGCACGACGGGAAGGTGACCGTCGGCTTTGTTGACGGCCACGCGCGGCTCATATCTCCGGACGAGCTGCGGCAGCTTCTGGCGCAGGATCCGTTCCAGTAGCGGACGGCACGATGTCCCACGGTTCGAGCGCGACGGCGCCGATTCCGCCCGTCGGTGCAGGCACCGGCCTCCCGGAGCGCGAACATGGGTGGCGCTGCTCTCCAGCGACGCAGCAGCAAGGGGTGGCACCGCCCATGCGCAAATGCACCTGGCCGCTGGCCGCGCTCATGCTGCTCACCGCCGCGTCCCCGACCTTCCCCTGGGGGCCGGAGGCGCACAAGATCGCCACGTCCACGGCGTGCGATGTGCTGCGCGGCTCCATCGGCCAGTTCTTCAAGGACAATCGCGAGTTTCTGCTCGATCACTGCAACGAGCCGGACGACTGGGCGTACGACGGGAAGCACCCGGAGGAGCGCTACCAGCACTACATCGACCTGGACCTCGTCGCCCCGTATCCCTTCGACGACATACCGCGTGACTACGCCAAGTTCGAGGCGAAGCTGAAGGAGAAGGAGCTCACGGTGGCCGACGTCGGCCGCGTGCCGTGGCGCATCGAGGAGCGCTACCGGCAGCTCACCGGGGCGTTCAGGGAGAAGGACTGGGAGAAGGTGAAGCACATCGCCTCGCACTTGGCGCACTACGTGGAGGACGCCAGCCAGCCGCTGCACTCGACGAAGAACTACGACGGGCAATTCAGCGGGAATCGCGGGGTCCACGGCCGCTTCGAGGCGGACATGATCCGGCACTACCTGGACGAGTACTCCGACCTATCGGGCGCCCGCGGCGCCGGGGCGTTCATCAAGGAGCCGGTGGAATTCGCCTTCCAGGTGCTCATCGACAGCTATGTGTACGTGGACAACATCATGCGCGCCGACACGCAGGCGCATCGCTTCGGGGAGACGTACGACGCGGCCTACTACGAGCGGCTGCACGGGCATGTCGGGTGGATCGCGAAGCGCCGCCTGGGCGACGCCGCGACGGCCGTCGCCAGCCTGTGGCTGTCGGCGTGGATCGAGGCCGGGAAGCCGGAGCTGCCGGAGGGGGAGAACTAGCTCCCCAGGTACTTCACCTTCAGCGGCCCACGCAGGCCGAAGTGGACGAGGAAGTAGTCGTCGGTCCAGGCGGCCTCGAGCTCCTCCGGGTGCTCGGGGCGGCCGCGGTCGGGCGGGAAGTCGAAGGCGGTCCCCCACGTGTGCGTCGGCTCTCCGGTGGAGCGATGGTGCGGGCCGAGCAAGTTCCGCAGCGAGCTCACCAGCTCCACCTCGATCTCGTCGTCCCCGTCGGTGACGTGCTCCGTGATGTCCACCTCGTACGGCGGCCAGAGAATCTCCCCGGCTGATTCCCCATTGACGCGCACCTTCGCCAGGACCGCGTCCAGCCCCGGCAGCTCGAGCACAACACGCTCCCCGTCGGCGGGCCGGTCGAGCGTCGCCGTCTCCGCGTACGTGATGCGACCGGCGTAGAAGGGGTACCCCTCGGCGGACAGGTTGCCCGTCGAGGTCTCGCTCTCCTCACAGATCACGAACTCGGGCCGGCAGCGGAGGCACCCGGGGCGCTCCTCGGCATCCGACAGCTCGCCGCGCACCGCGAAGTCCCCGATGACGTAGATGGACTCCAGCTCGACGCCCTCCCGCTTCTCGAATAGCCGCGCCAGTCCGAAGCTGGCTTTGCCCAGAGGGCGGAAGTCGATGGAGATCTCGACGGTGTTCTCGCCCTCGAGGACGAGCTCGGTGGCCTCGACGGGATGGAAGGCGCGATCCACATAGAACGCGAGCCCCGCCTCCCGGGCCGGCCGGCCGTTGACGCGGATCTCGTACTGCTCGGCGTCCTCGATGACCACTTGCAGGCTCGTTGGGATCGTCTCGACGTCGAAGCGGAACTGCAGCGTCACGGGCCCGTGGTAGCCCTCGCCCTCGAGCCGCTCCTGGACGGCGATCACGGGCAGCGGCTCACTCCAGTCCCCGTTCCCCTTCTTCAGCCGGCAGATGTCGAGGCTCAGAGCGTTGGGCGAATCCCGCCGGATGCGCCCGCGGCCTGAGAGGGAGACGGCCTTGCCGACGGTCCAGCGCTTGGCCGCGACGGCCTCCGGCTCGGCGTCCTCCCGCAAGAGCAGCAGACGCGAGCCGAGGGGCGGCAGCGAGACCGGCACGACGACACCGTCGTCCTGGGGGGCGTTGGGGGCGGGAGTCACCTCGCCCGTCCACAGGTCCCACTCCTCCAGCGCGCCGCTGGCCCGCAGGCGTACCTCGCCCTCGACTCCGGCCTCGCGATTCGTGTTGGTGAGGAAGTAGAGCCGGCCCTCCTCGATCTGCCGCGCGTGGACCCAGACATCGGCGCCGTCGCCCTCGGTGGCAGTGATCTCGACGTCAGGCGGAACGGCGGCGTTGAGGGCACGCTTCAGCGCGGCCGGATCGTTCCCCACGGGGCGCACGAACTCCGCCAACCGGTCTTGGAGGCCGGGCACCTCGAGCCCGTCGAGTCGCGACGGCAGCTCGCCGCCGGACAGGATCGTCCCGCCGGCCGCGGCGAACTGCTCCAGGAGCGCCAGCGTGGTGCAGCGGATCGTCAGCATCTCCGGCAGGATGACGGCCCTGTAGGTCATCCATCCCACCTTGAGGCCCTCCCCGCCCGCATCGCCGTACTCGGCCATGAGCGTCTCGTCGCCGAGCTCGAACCCGCGCTGGATCTGCAGCAGGTTGTCGCACAGATCCACGAGCCGGGTGTCGAGGGCATTGACGTCCTCGGCCTCCCCCATGCGGTCATGCGGCTGGGCCATGGTGGTCGGATCGTAAAGGCAGAAGCACGACTCCACCGGATGCAGCACGAGCACATCGGCGCGCGTCTGCCCGCGGCGCAGGGCGTAGGACAGCCGGGCGAAGTAGTCGGCGATGAGCCGGTTGTCGGGCCACCACGGCTGCTGGTGTGACAGGTGCGGCGCGTAGATGCGCTTGCGGCGGCCGCGCATGGAGTAGAAGGAGCCGTGGTAGCAGCGGTAGTTGATCCCGAGCACGGCCATCCAGTTGGCGATCTGCTTGCGGTCCTCGAAGGTGATCGCCTGCGAGCTCACGGCGTACATCTCGGCGAGCGCCTCGGACTTGCCGAGCTGACTGGCGGCGCTGGTGACCTGCTTGGGGGTGAGCAGGAACTTCTTGTGCGTGGGCCACGTGAGGCTCATGGTGAGGTGATCAATGCCCGGGAGCTGCATCGCCTCGTAGCACGGCATCGCCGCGCCCGTCCAGGCGATCTGGTTGTTGAGCGTGTCCTCGCCCATGAGGTGCCCGCTGAACTTGATATCGTGTGCCGCGCACCACTGGCCGACGCGCTGGAAGTACGCCTCCAGGAACATGCCCAGCACGGTGCGCCAGTAATGGTGGCGGATCTTGTGGTACTCGCCGACGGGGCGGAAGAGGGACGGCAGGTGCTGCGTGATGTCGTCGTCCCACTGCTCCGCGAAGACGCGTGGGAGACGCACCGACCACGGCAGCAGCGGCGGGCGGAAGTGCGGCTCGTCCACCCAGATGGCCTCCACCGTCTCGCCGAAGTGCGCGGCGAACCGGCTGTGCCATGGGTCGCGGTAGGCCAGGTCGAGGTAGTCGGCGACGGCGTCGCCGTTGAGCAGATCCAGCACCGTCCCGAGCACGCGCTCGCAGTAGACGTGCTCGTCATCCTCCCACAGGACCGTCTCGTTCGGCTCGGCCGGCTCGGACTTGCTTCGCATCGCAAGCGCCCGGTGCGCGCAGGCCGGATCGAGGTCGGGGACGCCGCTGGGCATGTAGCCCGCCTGCAGCCAGACGCGCATGCCCAGCTCCCGCGCCCGGGCGATGATCTGCTCCACCATCGCCATCCATTCGTCCCCGAGGTACTCGGTGCGGAGCCCGTTGAAGGTCCGCCCGATCACCGCCCCCCATCCGGCGGCGGCGAATCCCTCCAACTGCCGGACGATCTCGTCCACCTCGAGCTCATCGTTGAGCATCCACAGCGTGATGCCGCGGTATGCCTTGTCGGGATTCAGGAACTCGTTGGGATCCATACCTTTCCTGCCCTTTCCCATGAGGTCCGTCCGCAGCGAGCATCCGCCTGCCAACATCAGGGAACGAAGTGAGACTCGGGCCGAAGCGACACGTACGGCGGCACACCCTCGAACTCCAGCTTGAACTGCCCCGACACGGCAATCGTGACGCTCCAGAGCTTCCCTCGCTGGTGCCTCGCCGGCGCGATGTCAACGTGCTGCCATTCCCCCTGCGGGATGCCCGACCACGCGTGACGCTTCACCAGCTCGCCGTCGGGCCCGTGGACGGCAACGCTGTTCTCGCCCAGCCCGTAATCCTGCGCGACGCCGATCCTGAACCGATTCGTGTCTGCGGGTACAAAGAAGGAGTACCGCTCATACGCATTCGCCAGCCGGCGCATCGTCGGCTCCACGTGCAGCACGACCTTCGGCACTGAGACCGCCAGGTTCACCGTGGTCGGATACGCCTGGCTCACCTCGATCTTGTACGCGCCGCGCTGCCCGTCGGCCCGAATCCGGATCTCGTCCAGCTCGCGATCGGCGCGCGGATACGTGCGCGACGCGGCCGGAGTGCCGTCTGGCCGATACACCTTGATCCAGCTCCCCTCCTTGCCTCCGCCCTTGAACACGGCGATGGTGAAGGCGGCGTCGCCCTCGTCCAGCACATACATGGTGTGGTCGCGCTTGAAGCCCCACGCATGCGGGAGTCCGCCGACGGGCTCCCCAACTCCAGCCGCCTCCGCCCTCGCAAGCAGTCTCGCCGCGAGTGCAAAGTCAAAGCCTGGCGCGGATTCGAACGGGAGCTGCGCGTAGAGGGCCGCCATCCCCCACCCCAGGTACTTCCGGGCATCGGTCAGCCGATGGGCGTAGGCGAGCGGATCGAACATCATGCAATCGCGCCCGCGGAAGCGCACGTTGCCCTCCGCCGCGGCAGCTCCCATGATGGCATCCATCTCATCGAGCAACAGCGCCTTGACCCCCTCGTCCCCCGTTCCCTCATGCAGCCTCAGCAGCCCGTTCAGGCACGTCCCGCCATACAGAAAGCCGCCCTTCGACAGCGACACGCGCTTGCCATCCGCTATCGCCACGCTCTCCTCGAGCCGCCGCGCCAGGTCCATCGCCCAGTACCGGAACCGGTCCTCCCCCGTGATGTCCCACAGGTCCGCAAGCCCCCACATGCTCCAGCCGAGGCTCCGCCCGGAGAGCGTCCGCCTCGACCACGCGATGAGCTGATCCCCGTTGCGTCGGGCGACTTGAAGCGCGCGCCTCTTCCCCGTGACCAGATAGTACAGCGACGCCATGTTCGCGTAGTTGTGGCTCGACCCGGGCCGCCCCATGGCGTGATGGACGTTGTGCGTATACTGCCCGCCTGAGAGATGATCCGTGTCCACGTCCATCAGGTGCTCCACGGCCAGCTTTCCGACCTCGAATGCACCCCTGTCCCCGCCTCGCAGATACTGCAGCAGATAGGCCCGGGGCCTCGCCGTCTCGTTGTTGAGCCAGAATCCCGACCCGCTGAGCACGTCCCCGTGGTCGAAGACCCCCTGTGGGGCCTGCGCCCGCGCGGCCGCGGCGCTGACCGCGAAATGATGGCTCAGCAGCGCTTCGTACACCGGATACCGACCCTCGCTCCCTGATGCGAGCCACACCGGCGGCGAGAACGCCCGCACGCCGTCTGCGGCAGTTCGCAGCTCCGCGACGTCGAGCGCGTCCGCGTCGCGACCGAACGCCAGATAGATGTCGTGCGTCCTGGCGACGCCGCGCGTTAGCGACAGCGTCTTCGTCCCCTGCCCCGGCCACAGTCCGAGAGTGACGCCAGCGGGACCGACCCGTACCTCCTTGGGGTGCGTCCGCTCGAAGTACGGCACGTACAGGCCCAGGGAGCCCCGCTCCCCTTCGGCGACGAAGACCCCGCTCAGCCTCTCACCCCGCGCCACCGGCGCAGCGCCCTCGAAGAGCTGCCAGCGCATGTCGGTCCCCTCGCGGACCTGCAGGAACCGCGCCGGCTGCGCGAGGGAGCGCCGCCCCGTGCCGGGCGTGCGATACGCGCGAACGCCCGCGAGCGGAATGCGCACCGACAGCGAGCGGAGCTGCGTCGTACGCACCTGGTCCAGGTTGGTGAACGTGTGCTCCACCTTGACGTAGGGCATGCCCGCGTACGCATGGATTCTCACGATGTACCCGAAGTGCCCACGCCCACCGGGCGATGCATGCCAGCCCTGGATGCGTACGACGGCCTCAACCGGGCCGGACCGCTCCACGACCACCAGCGGTTCGTGGAGGGCCGCGTCCCACGCCCTACCTGCGTCGTCCACCAGCGACAGGCCTGCCTCCGTCTGTGCCCCGACGAGGCGCTCCCAGTCCTCGAACCGCCCGTCGCCGTCCGCGTCAAGCCAGACGCCGTCGAACAGGCGGAACTCATCACCGTCTACCTCGATCTTGAGCGGCCCCGTGACGATCTCCACCGCGGCGTCTGCCTCGCGCACATGAAGGGGGCCATCAGCCGCCTCCGCGTCCGCGTTGTATTCGAGCGTATAGGGCACGTCTTCCGCGATGGACAGATCCGCAGGGAACGCCACGTACAGCGACCGGATGCTGGCGTCGAGCCCGTAGCGGGCCAGCGCCTCCGTCTGCAGCGTCACGGGCCTCCCGCCCGGCGCGAGCAAACGGACGCGGTCCTTGTCAAACAGGACGCCCCGTGAAAGCAGGATCCCGCCTGACGCAACGTGCGTTCCCTCGCTCACTCCATGCGGGCGGCTCACGGAGACGCTCAATGTGCCTTGCTCACGCGCCCCGAGCACACCGTGTGGCGTTCGCTGCAGGCGTTCGCATATCGCGTGCAGCCTGTCTCTCTCCGGCCACGGCGGCAGTTCGACGCGCGTCTGGCTTGCCGAAGGCGCGTACTCGCTGGCGGCTTGCGCCTGCTCGAGCTGGGCGGCATCCACCACAATCCCGGGCGAGACCGGCGTCACCTCGCACGCAAACAGCCCACCCATGATGCCCCATCTGTTGTAGTCGAGGTGACGGTCGATCTCCGCGGGCAGCACATAGCGCTCCCACGACGTCGTCAGTTCCACCGTCGTGTCCCACGATTGCCATACAGAGCGGCCGTCATCCACGTCGGGCCGGGCCCGCAGGCTGAGCTGGCAGCGGGCGCCGGGACGGGACGCCTTCAGGTACACAGAGAACACGTAGTCATCCGCCGGCAGCCCGGCCGTCTCCGCCGGAATCGACAGCGTCTGCCCTGGCGCACCACGCAAGCACTTACTGCCGTGGAATGCGTCGCCCTCAACGACGGACCAGTCGGGGCAGGAGGGCAGGTACTCCCCGAAGCGGCTCCAGTATTCCGGCGCCCGCACTCCGCTCGTCCGTTCGAAGCTGCTGTCCGGGAGCAGGTTCCTGCTCTCCGCGACCTCCGCCACCGGCGTCAGCGCCTCCGGCTCTGCCTCGGGTCGTTCACCCGGCTCAATGCCCGCTCCGGCACGCCGCAGAGGCGGTGCTACCACCATCAGGAGCGCGACGACACACAGTCTCAACACACGCATGGTGTCCTCCCGAGGCAGGATACGCTCCCGGGGTTGACGACTCCTGCCTGCGTGATCGGCGCTCCACTTCCCCCATATCGCGGCGGGCAGGCAGGGAATCGCGGCGTCACCGGCGCACCTTCTCGCGCGGGGCGCGAACAGGGAGGCAATCAATGCGAGCCACTACTTGCCGGATCAGGACGCTCATCGTCGGCCTGACAGCGCTGTGCATGCTCTCGACTGCACAGGCGAGCTGGGCACAGAAGGCCCTCAAGTTCGAAGCGGAACACGTCACCGGGCCCAAGGGCGCCTGGCAGACAGACACCTACAGCGACGACAAGTGGAACCTCTGGTCAACGGACCAGGACGCGGAGCTGAAGTGGTCGGAGGGGATCGTCCTGCAGTCCCCGCGCGTCATGGCAGACCGCGCCCGGCCTGAGGACGGCGCGCCGCCGCTGCATACACTCATCGAGGACATTCCACCGGGCAGGTACACCATCGAGATCGGCGGCGTCGGCCGGCCCATGGGCATCTCGCTCGACGGCGAGACGTGGCGCAAGATAGACGGCTCCTCCCGCAACGTGGGCGAGTTCGACCTCACGGACGGCAAGTTCGAGCTCTGGGTCGATGACCGGTACGCGGCCGACACGAACCCGGGCTCGACCTACTACGACTACCTCCGGTTCACGCCTATCGTCGCCGGCGCAACGGGGATCGCCAACGGGGACTTCGAGACCGTGGACGAGGACCACATCCCCGGCTGGACGTGGTGGACCCGGGTAGAGGGCACCGGCACGGCCACGCTCACCGAGCAGTTCAAGAAGTCGGGCGGGCATAGCTGCTTCATTACCCACGACGGCGAGCGCGATTGGGCGTTCACCAACATGGCCCGGCTGGATGTGACGCCGGGGATGATCCTCACGGCGTCCGCGTGGGTCCGGTGCGAGGCCAGCGACGCGGTCGAGCTCGCCATCACAGGAATGGCTGGCGGCGAGGTGGCGCGCTGGGCCATCGGCTCGGACACCGTGCAGGGCACGAGCGACTGGAAGCTGCTCGAGGCGAGCACCCGAGTGCCCCGCGGCATGGACCAGGTCCGGGTGCGCTTCACGGGACGCGGACACACCCGCGCGTGGGTGGATGCCGTGGCGATGCGCGAGGGCTGGCCCGAGCGACCGGACAGGCCCGCGAAGCCGCCCGTGAAGGGCTTCGCGCAGAAGCGCCTGGACGAGAAGCTCGACCGGGGCATCGTCGCCCTGCCGACGGACGGCGGAGGCATCTATGTCGGCTGGCGGCTGCTGAAGGACGACCCGGAGAACGTCGCCTTCAACGTGTACCGGCGCTCACCGGGCAAGCGATCCCAGCGCCTCAACGGTATCCCTCTGACGCAGACGACCGACTTCGTCGATTCGCAGCCCATCGCCGGCGTCGAGAACGAGTACTTCGTCCGGCCCGTCATCGGGAAGCGCCAGGGCCGTCCGTCCCGGCCGGCACAATGCACTCCCTCGGCAGAGGCGCGCAACTACGTCTCCCTCATGCTCGACGGCGACCACACCTTCCAGAAGGTCGGCATCGCCGACCTCAACGCCGACGGCGCGTACGATTACGTCATCAAGCAGCCCAACGCCAACATCGACCCGTACGTCAACTACTGGAAGCCCAGCCCGGAGAGCTACAAGGTCGAGGCGTATCTCAGCGACGGCACCTTCCTCTGGCGCAGGGACCTGGGGTGGGCCATCGAGCGCGGCATCTGGTATTCGCCCATGGTGGTATACGACCTGGACGGCGACGGCAAAGCCGAGGTGGCGCTCAAGACCGGCGAGGGCGACCCGCGGGACGACGACGGCCGCGTGCAGTCCGGCCCCGAGTGGCTGTCCATCCTGGATGGCATGACGGGTGAAGAGACGGCGCGCGTTGACTGGCCGGCGCGGGAGGAGTTCCCCAGCTACAACTACGCCTCCCGCAACCAGCTCTGCGTCGCCTACCTCGACGGCAAGACCCCGTGCCTCATCGTCGAGCGCGGGACCTACAACGTCATCATCGTGATCGCCTACGAGTACCGCAAGGGGAAGCTGCGCGAGCTGTGGCGCTGGCGCGACAGCGAGGAGGGCGGCCTCTACCGCGGCCAGGGCGCCCACAGCATGCACGCGGCGGACGTTGACGGCGACGGCCGCGACGAGGTGTTCCTCGGCTCCGCGGTGCTCGATGACAACGGCACGGGGCTCTGGTCCACCGGCATGGGCCACCCGGATCATCACTATGTCGGCGACATCAACCCGAACCGGCCCGGCCTCGAGGTGTACTACGGCATCGAGCCGCGCCAGCTCATGGATGCCTGCTGCCTCGTGGACGCCCGCACCGGCGAGATCATCTGGGGGCTGGACGAGTCCACCAGGCACGTGCACGCCAGCGGCATGTGCGCCGACATTGAACCCACTCACCCCGGGCTGGAGTGCTACTCCGGCGAGCGCGACCTCCCCGAGCAGAAGTGGCTGTGGGCGGCCACCGGCGACGTCATCGAGAAGGTGGACCTCGGCGGCCTCAGCCCGCGCACGGTCTACTGGGATGCCGACGCACAGCGCGAGCTTATCCGCGGCTCGCGCATCTACAGCTATCACGGGGCCGTCCACGAGGAGAGCCTCGAGGGTCGATGGATCGGGATGGGCGACGTACTCGGCGACTGGCGCGAGGAGCTGATCACCACGGTCGCCGGCGAGCTGCGCATCTACTCCACCACCATCCCCGCCCGCGACCGGCGCGTGTGCCTCATGCAGGACCCCCTCTACCGCATGGACGTGTGCATCCAGACCATGGGCTACACCCAGACCCCCATGACCACCGAGTGCCTCTCGGCCGGCGAGCCCTACATCGGGCTGCACCTGCCCGCCGAGAAGCTGACGCCGGGGCAGGAGGCCGCCGCCGAGCTCGTCGCCGTCGCACCGGCAGGGCAGCCGCTGAACGGATCCGTGCTCCTGACACCGAGCTCCGGTATCGGCATATCGCGCCGTCGCGTGCCACTGGATGTGCCGGCCGGTGAGGTGCGGACGGTGCCCATCACGCTGGTCATCGTGAAGGCCACATCGCCCCTCGCGCCGGCAGGCCAGGCGAAGCTCGTCATCGAGTACGAGGGCTCCCCCGGTCCGGTCAGGAGCGAGGTCCTCCTGCGTGTGGGCGACGCGCCTCTCACCGCCGTCCCGCGGGTGCAGGCCGAGGACTTCGCCGGCCAGGGCGGCGGTGCCGTCCAGCACCGCGACGACAAGGTCGCCGCCGACGGCGCCTGCTTCTCGCACTGGGATGACGAGGGGCACTGGCTCGAATGGCGCATTCCCGTGGAGACCGGAGGGGATTACTGGCTGGTGGTCCGCTACTGCGCCCAAGCCGACGTCGCCCGCAGCATCTACGTCGACCGAAAGCCCTTCACCGACGCTCCCGTCATCTTCCCCTCAACCGGCGGCTTCAGCGGCGACGCCAACGACTGGGCCCACGCGACCGCGCAGAACGCAGCCGGCGAGCCGATCGAGCTCTCCCTCTCCCCCGGCGCCCACACCCTCTGCCTCATCAACGCCGACGGCAATGGCATGAATATGGACTACCTGCTGCTGTGGCCGGCGAGTCGGTAGGCAGCACCTGTGCCGACGGTGCGTCAGTCGGCCCCCACCTTCCCCTCCAGGAACTCATACAGCTCGTAGTTCGACACGTGCTCGTGGCCGATCTCCATCTCCGCCATCTGCATGTCCTGCAGGTACAGGAAGTGGCTCTCGATGGCGTTCTGGTCCACCTCGCGATCCACCCGCAGGAAGTGCCGCAGCGAGCAGTCCGGCATGTCGAACTGCACGTCCTCCTGATCCGCCGCCAGCCGCGACACCCGCAGCACCTCATCGGGCCCCACGCCCAGATCCGGGCACCGCGACTCGATCAGCGTCGCCAGCTCCTCGTCCCGGTCGGCCGGATGCGTCACGTACTTCTCGATGGTGTCGATGGCGTCGGCGACGAAGGCCCCCACGCCCGCGCTGAAGCCGTGCAGCATGCCGGTGATCAGGACGGCGGCGTCGTCCGAGTGCCCGCAGCCCCGCCGGTGGCGGATGTACATGTACCGCACCGTGCCCGCGCGCTTCCTGGCGACGTCCTCCGGGACGATGAGCCCGATCTCCTTGAAGTGCTCGATCTGCGGCTCGAAGTCGCCCTGCGCCAGCTCCCGACCATCGAGATCCATCTCCTGCAGCTTCGCCACGTCCACGAAGTACGAGGCCCCGCCGCCCACCTTGATGCCGTATTCGTCCTCCACCCGGCACCGCACATCCACAGCGTCCCGCAGCCCACCGATGTGGATGCCCTGCAGCACGCCCTTGGGATCGACCGTGAGCCCGCGGAACATGCTCATCCCGAAGAACGGTTCCCCCTCGGCGTCGATGAGCTGATCGTGCTCAGCCCCCTCGATGACCTCGTCGACCCAGCGGAACACGTCATCGATGAGCTGCTGCCGCTGCGCCGCCACGGTCCCGCGGCTGAAGCCCAGCGCCGTAACGATGTCCTCAATGTGCGTGTTGACGAACCGGTGCCCCTTGAACTCGGCATGACCCTCGTGCGCGTGGCCCTCGATGGACTGCACGAACAGCAGCTCCTCCACGTGCCACGTGCAGCGGAGCACCTCCGACGCGAGCATGTTCTTGAAGTCCAGCCGGACAAGCTCCCGCGGCGCCACGCCCCTCCGCCACCTGGGCTCCCCCTTGCCCCGGCGCCACTTGCCCTTCTTCTTGCGCCTCCGACGTCTCCTGGCTGTCACGCCTCATTCCCCCCGTCCGGTCGGCATCAAGCGTCACAGGAAGAGCACCACCGCCTGCCCCTATCCCTGCGAGCCTGCGTTTCGGCGGGGGCGCGAGGATGTCCTTCGGCGTGACGCCACCTGCCGCTGCGAGTGCCGGGGGATGATTCAGCCCTGCGAGGGGCGAAGTACGCAAGTTGACTCAGCCGACGCGAACGACGACGAAGCCGGGGTGACACGATGCTCACTCGTCTCCTTCTTGCCGTGGCAGTTGTCCTGCTATCAGCCACCGCCCTCTGCGGTCAGCGCGGCGCCGAGGTCGTCTGGTGGGAGGGCGAGCACGCCTCCGCCACCAACCTCCGCGAGCATTCCTGGCTCGAGATGGACGCCAAGGGACGCGAGTGGCTCTCGGGCGGCGATTGGCTCACGCACATGCACAAGGACGACTCGCCGGCGCCCGAGCGCGGCCGTTACTTCGCCCGCTACTCCCTGCGCGTGCCGGAGACCTCCCGTTACCATCTGTGGGTGCGCGAGCGGCCGCGACGCAACTTCGTGAACCGCTGGCGCTTCGACGACGAGCCCTGGCGCGAGGCCGGCAACGAGCTCCCGTGGGAGAACCGCGTCATCGCCGCCAGCGACCGCGCGGTCTCCTGGTACCGCTACGGCGTCGTGCAGCTCAGCGCCGGCGAGCACGCCTTCGAGATGGAGCTGCCCGCCACGACCGGCGCGGCGGCCTTCGACTGCCTCTTGCTCTATCGCGGTCGGTTCGAGCCCGATGGGAAGCGCAGGCCCCAGCCCGACGCGGCGGCCTTCTACGAGTATCCCGAGAACGAGCGCGTCGAGGTCATCGTGCAGAAGGCCCGCGAGGAGGCCGAGACCATACGGCGGCTGCAGGAGCATGTCGAGGCCTCCGCCGTGAATCGCGTGGACTTCTCGAAGATCGGCCCCGAGGTGGACGTCGTCCGGTTCGGCACGGACTACGACGCCGGGTTCCAGGCCCACGACGGCGAGACGAACGCCTCTTTCGGGGACAGAAAGACCACGCTCGGCGGCAACCGGTTCGTCGAGTGGACCTTCACCGCGCCGCGGGCGGGGGACTACATACTCACCATCGGCGCCGATATCGCCCGGCTGCCAAGCCGCCGGGGCAAAATCAGCATCCAGCTCGACGGCACCTGGACGGACTACGGCGAGATCGCCGAGTCCGGGCAGTACCACTGCCTCGTCACGCTGCCGCAAGGGGGCACCCGCTTCCGGCTTGACAACGCCGGCGGCAGCCTCTTCTACACCAGCGGCGCCCGGCTCTCAGCGCCCCGAGGCGATCCGTGGGCGAGCTCCAGGCCTGGCAAGCACCCGCGCCTCCAGTTCGACCGCCAGGAGATCGCCAAGATCCACCAGGCCATCTCTGCCGATCCCAACCACCCGGTGCGCTACTACTACGACGGCCTGCTCGCCGCAGCCCAGAAGCAACTGACTGAGCCCGCAAGCCTCAGCAGCCCCCGCGGCTCGGCGCAGGCTCTGCACGAGGTCGCCATCGCCTACGCGCTCACGGGCAAGAGGGAGTACGGCGACCGGGGGGCCGAGTACCTCGAGCGCCTCTCGCAGCGGACCTTCGGCCGCAATCCCGGCAGCGTGCTCGGCAACGGCGAGTACCTGGACTGCACGGCGTGGGGTTACGACGTGCTCTACCCGATCCTCACGCAGGCGCAGCGGCTGGCCGTGCGCCGGCGCCTCGACACGGAGGCACACTGGATGTGGGTCCAGGCGCGCACCCTCTGCAAGGACACGAGCTACGGCTGGTGGTCGTCCGATCACTCCAACAACTGGCAGGCAGTGGCCGCCGGCGGCCTGGGGATGGCCGCCCTGGCGCTGCTGGAGGAGAGCGCCGATGCCGAGAAGTACCTCGCGGAGGCCATCGCGCAGGTGAAGATGCTGCTCGACGGCGGCTTCGACTCCGACGGCGCCTACTTCGAGAGCCCCATGTATCACAAGTACGCCATGAACTACATGACGCCCTTCGCCACGGCGCTGCTGCGCGAGGGGCGCGAGAATCTGTTCGAGTATCGCGACGGCGTCCTGCACAAAACGTGCCTCTACAACCTCTACATGATGGAGCCCACCCGCGACCACTTCGCCGCCTTCAACGACGGCCGCCGCCTCGCGGGTCGCCCGCCCGAGGCGCTCCACCCGGCGGGCGGCTACTTCGCCCGGCTCGCCTCCCAGTACCGCGACGGCCTCGTGCAGTGGCTCTTCCACGCCATGTACGGCCCCGGCCGGAAGTTCCCCGTGTGGAACTTCCAGCACGGACACCCGGACAGCGTCGTCTGGTACGACGATACGCTTCCCGTCGAGAATCCCGACACGTCCCCGCGCGTCGCCCTCGCCCGCCACTGGCCCGAGCACGGTCGCGTCGCGCTGCGGACCGGGTGGACCGACCCCAGCGCCATCCTCTTCGCCATGGAGTGCGGCGAGTACGGCTCACACGGCCATGCCGACCAGGGGACATTCGTGCTCACCGCCTACGGCGAGCACCTCGTCGACGACACCGGCTACGGCGGCTGGGAGGCCTCGTCGGAGGCCCACAGCGTGGTGCTCATCGACGCGGAGGGCCAGCGCAAGAGCGGCATGCTCGGCGCCATCCGCGACTTCCTCCACACGCCGGCCATGGACTACTTCGAGGCCGACAGCACGCCGGCCTACTCGCCGGCCCAGCGCGTGCAGCGCCACGTGCTCTTCATGCGCCCCGGCTACTTCGTCATCGTGGACGACGTGCGCAAGGACGACGCCCCGCACGACTACCAGTGGCTGCTCCACTCCACCGTGCAGCTCTCCACGACCCAGATCCAGGTCCGCCGCCCCGACCACATCTCATTCGAGGCCGAGCGGGCCGCATTGGAGGTGCGGATGCTCTCTCCCGAGGCGCCGAAGTCACAGGTCGTGAACAAGCAGGGACACACCTTCCTCAGCGTGGCGACGCCGGGCAAGGTGGACGAGGCGACGTTCTTCGCGGTGCTCTACCCCACGTCGGCCGAGCATCGCATGTCTCCCGTCACGCCCGTGCGCACGGACGATCTGGTGGCCGCGAACGTCGGAGACGACCTGATCCTCTGGGCTCGCGGCGCGCGGCAGTGGCAGCACGCCGGCCTCAGGACCGACGCCCGCTTCGCCGCCTGCCGCCCGGCGCCTCAATCCGTGCTCGCGAAGGCGGCCCGGTCGGTGCAGTGGGGTGCGCTCGGGTTCACGGCCGACCGGCCCGTCACGGCGATCCTCACCGACGACGAGGCCCGCGTTGTCCTATCGCAGCAAACGACCGTCACCCTTATGTCCGGCTACCTGCGCGGCGCCGGCGTCTACGAGACCGACCAGGACCGTGACCCAGCGAACGACAAGCGTGTGGGGGAAATCGATGCGAACGGCCGAGTGAGCCTTCCGGCAGGCGCGTTCACCGTCAGGAAGTAGCCTCGCGCGCCGGGCCACCCGGACACTCACAGCCGTCGTGTGGCACGGCTTGCTCGTCAAGCCGTGCGGACCCGGGCCACCCGGCCGTCTATCCTGCTTACAGCCCAAACTCCCGCAGCACCGCAAGCGCCTCGCGCAGATGGTCGTTGTTGCCCTCGCCGCCGATCTCCACCGCGCCGCGCCCGCTGTAGCCGTGCTCCGCCAGCCCCGTCCGGACCTCGTCCAGCCGCATGTCGCGCAGCGGCATGTCGCCCCGCCCCTTGAAGTGCACCGCCGCCATGATGTCGCCCATAGACTGGATGCACTCCACGTGGTCCTCGCCCGCTCCCAGCGCGTTCCCGATGTCGAAGTACATCCCGACCCCCGGATGCCCGACGCCGCGCACGATGGCCTCGATCTCGCTCGGCTTGTAGCCGCCGACGTGTTCGAGGGCGAAGCACACGCCCTGCTCCTGCGCCGCATCGGCCCAGCGCGCCAGGCCCGCCGAGTATGCCGGAAGGGCGTCCTCGACCGGCACCTCCTCCTTGGTCGCAAGCAAGATCACGTTGGCTTCGAGCCGCCGGCACAGTTTCACCACCCGCATCAGCCGACTCCTGGTCGCTTCGCGCGCGCCCTCGTCCGCGCACAGCTCCGCCAACTTCGTCATCTGGCCGACGCTGGCCGAGCGGATTGGCATGCCGGTGCTCTCGGCCAGTTTGGCGATGCTCGCTATCTGCCCCTCGTCCAGCGCGTCGATCTCGTCATTCGTGAGCCGCAGCTCGAGGAAATCGTACCCCAGCTCCCGCAGTGCGTTGAGCTGGTCCTCCAGCGTCTCACCGACGATGCACCCTGAGTAGACTCCCAGTTCCATGAGCAGCCTCCGGTCAGTCGGCATTGAGCCAATGCGCCAGCCACGCGTACGCCCGCTCCTGAGCCACGGGAGGGAAGGCGTGCCCCTGACCGTGGTTGAACAGGCCCACCCGGTCCCCAGCCCCGAGCAGTCCGTAGACGGGCAGCGCCGCCTCGATAAACGGCCAGCTCCGCGCCCCGTCGGCCGAGTCGCCCCCGATGAGCAGGAACGCCCGCGGCGCAACCAGCGCCAGCACCTCGTGATGCTCGCGCGGAAAACCGGGCGCGCGGATGGGTTTCCCGAGATAGTAGTCCGCATCCCAGTTGGAGAACGCCAGCCCGATGCCGCCCTCGCTGCTCACCGTCGCCCGAAAGCGCTCGTCGAAGGCCGCCGCGTACAGCGACTCCTTGCCGCCCAGCGAGTGCCCGATGCAGCCCAGGCGATCCATGTCAGCAAATGGGAGCGTGGCCAGGTAGTCGGCCGCGCGCGACGCGTCGAGGGTCATCTTGCCCATCCCCCGCCAGCCCGGGTAGCGCTCGGCCAGCTTCGCCACGGCACCGCCATAGGAGTCGCTGCCGCGGTAGCCCCAGATGAAGCAGCGCGGGCAGATGGCGACGAAGCCCCGCTGCGCCAGGTGCAGCCCGATGTGCTTGTCCGCCGGGCCCTCGAGGCCCGCCGGCTGGCGGATCGTGTAGTTGACCGTCGAGTGCAGCACCACGACGCCCGGCAGCGTGCCCTGCGGCTCCGACGGGTGCAGAAGGTACGCCTCTACCGTGCAGCCGGGCTCAACCCGGTACCGCACCAGCTTCCGCACCACCTCGCCGACTCGCTCGGCGGACACGACCTCCGGCTGCAGATCGCACCGCTCCGCCGGGAACGGGCCGAGGTACTCGAGCCACAGCTTGCGCAGCGCCGCTCGCCGACGCCGCCAGCCCTCGGCCGTCGCCATGGCCTTACCCGCCGCGTCCACCATCACCGACGGCAGCTCCGGAGCGTCGGCCGGCAGCGCCGCCGGCGGTGTCTGCACATCCGCCAGCCACGGAAGCTCGGCCGTGCCCAGGGCCGCGCACAGCACCAAAACGGCGCCACTTGCCAGGATCATGTATCCGTTCACCGCGATGTCCTCCATTGCGGCTATCGCCCCCGTATCTTCCCGCCCGTGGGTACGGTGCCCTTCGCGCCGTCGTGCGGCTGTCCCACAAGCATCGAGGGCCGGACTGATGTCCGGCCCTCGTCATGCGTCAAGCTCAGACCTGCGTCTCGCGCGCCCTGGCTACCGCGGCCTGGGCCCGAGGATCGCCCGCCTCATAATCGGCTTGACCACCAGGCGGAACGGCTCGACCTCGTTGATGACGTACCCGTACTTGGCGTACGTGCGGACGTAGTCGTAGCTGAGATACACGTATCCGCTCTGGCCGCAGCCGCTGCCCCACGAGTTCTTCACGATGAAGTAATCCCCCGGGCGGTCGTATCCGACCATCAGCATGGCATGGCCGCCCTCGGACGGCAGCGGCTCGCCCCCGGACAGCTGCACATCGACGACGCCACTCACGGGCCAGCTCCAGCCGGCCACGTGCGTCCCGTACACGATGTCATGCCCGGCGTGGAGCAGCGACTCCAGATACTTCGGGTTGTTGATCCACGTACCCGTATCCGTTGTCAGGCTGTCATTGCGCCAGATCTTGTGGAAGCTCTTGATCTGGTACTTGGCGTTCGTGCTCGCCGCCGAGGGTCGGTGCGCGTTGGGGTTGGTGATCGGGCATCCGAGCCCGGCGTAGTTCGTATACGGCCAGTACGTATCCCTGCACACCGCGTGGGCCTTCAGGTGGTCCGCCGAGTCCGTCGTCTTCAGGCCCCAGTTGTAGCAGCACGTCTCGCTCTTCTCCCGCATGTAGCGGTGGTATGCGTCCTGCTCCGACAGGTCCAGCGCTCCTCCCCCGTACTTGACCTCGAGGCCGGCCATCGAGGCGAAGGCCACGCATGTGCCCCGGTCCTGCTGGTCCTTGATGGACGTCTGGTTGCTGCGATGGTCCACTGAGCTCGGTGGGAGTATGGGCTTCAGCACCCTCCCGATGGCTCTGAGGCCCACGTGCTTCTGGTATGCCCGCATTGCCGTGGGCAGCTTCGCGGACGCCGAAACCTCACGCTGGCTCGGCGGCGCGCCTTCCATCGTCTCCAGCGGCATCAGCTTCACCGCCCGCTCCGCGCTGATGCGCAGATGCGGGATGTTGTCGCGCGTGAAGTAGGCGTTCCGGAGCACATTCAGATTCGCCGTCTGCTTGCCCCGAGTGACCGCCGTGGCACGCGCCGGCGGGAGTTGCATCTTCAACTCCTTCATCCCCGGGATGAACAGCCCCGTCCGTATGTCTGCCACCCGGAACGCCGTCGCTGTTCCCGGCGTCCGCCTCGCCAGCTGCCCCATCGCCACACTGGCGACTACTGCTGTGAGTACTACGACTGCCCCCACACCCAGAAGCCATCGGCGACTACGGTACTTCGACATCCTGATTCCCTCCTGTACGTGACATTAGCCTTTCGCCTGCTCGACGACTACGACGTAGTCCCAGCTCTGCAGCTCCTTGCCCTCCGCATCACGCAGACTCACCGTTACCGTGCTCTGCCCGACTGCCGATGCCTTGTAGTAGAACGAGGTGTGGAACGAGCCCTCGCCCGCCGGCGGCAGCCTCCCGATCGTGTGCAGCGCGCGCCCGTTCTGCTTCGCGCTGAACCGCTTGCCCAGATGCATCGGGATCACCGGCAGACGCTGCGACTCTATCTGCACCACGTCCCCCACCTGCACCCTCACCTCACCCGTGTGCTTCGGCGCCACGATCCACGCCACCTGCTTGCGGAGCGTCGGCTTGTCAGCGCCCAGCGCCAACGCCACCACCACCGCGCACGTCACCAGAAGAACACACATAATCCGGACTGCCACGATCGGCCTGCCCCCTTTTCTTACGACCCGTTCCGCGTCTCGGCCCACTGTCTACTTATACCCCATACCGCGCCCCGTATGCACGGAGCCTCCTGACAGGGAA